>PAJC01000078.1 GCA_002705165.1 Planctomycetaceae bacterium
CCATCACGCAAGTAGAAGTCACTAATCCAGGAATTGTCAGTATCGGCAGGCTGGACAGCTACGACCTGAACATCTCCCAGTGGCTCAAGCGTTTCTTCAAGGCTGTTCCCGGGTGGACTTATCCCGGGCTATTTCCAGCCTGCCCAGATACGCTGTCCACAAGGGGGAAAGATCTCGGTCGCTACAGAAGGGAAATTCCTAGCAGGCAGACCTTCAATCCTCAATGTCGGGTTACTTATCGGAAGCCCTTATCGCTTTAAAATTACTGAAATACCCGGTCTTCCGGGAACGGAGCTATTCCCAACGGTTGAACTCTTAGACCGTCTCCATCCGCCAGCCGGACTCGAGACGCGATTCCCTATCCCCATTCATCTCACCGCTCAGGAGTTGCGAATGGCTGCAGAGGGTCTGTTCGTCACTCGGGTTATCTATCTGGAAGATCCGACAAATCCTGTTGTTGTTCAGGACGAAGCCAATCGTCAACGATTCTTTGATGTCCGGTTTAACGAAGATCCGTTACGAGTCGCCGACGAACTTGGACGCCCTATGGCTATTTTACGAATGGGTTCAAAACAACCGCGTATAGACCGTCAAACCGGGCGATTCCTGTTTTCCTCCCCACCAGTACACAGCATAATGCCGGTCGAACAATCCAACGTTCCAGCCAAACAACTGGAGCGGGCCATTATCAGTACGCCTTCCATTGGACGACTGAGGTAGACGTAGTGATGAGCACCCAAAATAAAATACAGGTCCTAAATTGGTTAGTCTTAAGCATTTTCCTGTCTAGCATGACAGCGTGTATAACACCGGGGACAACGCCATCCGTTCCTCTGGCAAACCAATCCGTCGGAGAGATGCCCCACCCAAATCAAGCAGCCAGCCTAACGATCGGTGACGCTAACTCGAACCTAATTCATCGGGCGAGCCCTGCTGCTCATCAGCAAGGCCTACCGGACGCACCTGTGACGCCTCAGGGACCGACCACGCTGCCCCAACAAGCCTANACCGGCCCAAATNCAGGTNTTCCCTACCCNGCTCANTGGACTCCACAGGGGATCTCGGCACCATACCCTGAAGACGAATATGTATACCAGGGTGGTGATGGGTACCAACTCACGAACGTGGCTCAGGACTTCAGCATTGACAATCTTGATGAGGAAGATACGATCGCACACTATCATACGGTAGACGGAGACATCGAAATTGAACGCACTAATCGCATTCCAATTTATGCTCCTCGTTTTTCCTCGACACGTCGTATCGATGGCCTAAATCAATACCGCCATCAAGATCATGTCTACGCGGTAGACAGTCCGCTGGCGTTAGATGGTACGGCTCAAAACATCGGGCAGGAACAAGTCAAACAGCATGTTTCAACACAACGAAACATTGGAACTCGTTCAACTTCACTTTATCGTGAAAACCAAAAGCTACGTGATATGGCACATCAGGTCGCCAGCACCGAGGATAGCCAAAGGATGAAGCCTCAGGTCGGCGATCTACTGAACACCAAAGTGAATATCAAAAACTCTCAGGAAGCCCAACTTAGTATCCAACAGCAAACCACGCTGACTCAAACCGACGAAGAGACTGTCAAAGAGTACACGTATGACCTGCTACCTTACAAAATACTGGCCAACAATAAAATCCAGACCAATTACCACTACGAAATCGCTGATGGTAAGAGCCGACTGGATATTAAAAAGATAGCATCAAANCAAAACGCATTNCCCGGAGAGCTACTTGAATTCACGATCACTTTCAAAAACACCGGGGATAAGGCCATAGGGAACGTCACGATTGTTGACCACCTAAGCCGTCGACTTGCTTATGTTGACGCCANCCAGAACTGCACGGTGNAATCTGAGTTCTTTGTAAATCCAACAGGCAAGGACAGTGCCATCCTTCGCTGGGAAATAACCGAACCAATGAACGTNGGCCAGTCCGCTCAGGTTACCTTCAAGTGNCGAGTTCGNTAAGACAGCTTTAATCNTCCGNNNTTCNCGGNACAAAGAAGAACTTCTTTTGAGACCATTGCTGAACNTCCGCCGTTTTACGGGTATAGGGAAACGACCCAGCNGGAATCTCTTTAATCATGGTCCGTTGGCGACTGGCTGCTGCAGCAAACATCTGATCGATGGAAAAGAAGCGACTCGCATTGAGAATCGGAACGGACTCCAAATCTGATTCCGCCAGCGTTTCAAGCTCTATNGCATCTAGCTNTTCAAACAAGCTCGCGTACACAACCAGAGTTGCCGAGCCATTAGATCCGACGACGATCCATTCAGCGTTTTCGTTGACTTTTAACGTTTTTAGCGTTTGAATTGCACGCCGCACATCCCAAACCTGCATTCCGCCAAGCGACTCTCCTAAAAGATAAAAACGTCGACGGTGTTGGACCTGTTTTCGGGGCGACTGATCCCATACGGTACGCCCGACCCCCCGAGGAGCCACGTAGGCCCAGACAGCATTGTCCTTGAGAGCCGTTTGGCGAACCTTTTCAAATTCAGGCAAACCTTCAGGTTTCTCCGCGGGAAATACCTCGTCACTTAAAACATCACGATCACCAAACGCATCCTGATAGAGACCCAGGAAATCGTTCCAGTCTTTATCACTTTGCACCTGAACAAAGACCTTCGAAGCTTTTACAAGATCCTTACGGTGTACTGTATAAAGCCTTAATTCAATCCCNGTCTGGCTGATAAAATCATAGGACGTCATCACCAGGTCTTCCGCATACNCATCTGCAATCTTACGTACATNTAAGTCGACAGGATTTTCTGGCCAGGCTCGAAATGCCTTTTCCAGCAGCGTGTCCTGAATATCCTCCACTAANAAATCCACTGCGCCCGAAGTATCCGTCACTTCCAGTTCATCAGCTACCGGGACAAACGTATGGCTGATCTTCGTNTTTTGTTGATCCTGGGGAAGAGTTTCTGTGAANACNTGCAATTCNTGCGGTTCAAAAAACTTCTCTGCGGGTACGCGTATCAGATCATCCTCTCCTTTCAGGTAATGATTAAACCAACGAAAGGCGTGAACTCGCAGTTCCTGCGTATCTTTGTGAGGCCCCGATGTTACNTGGAGTGAAACCTTATCACCAGCCCCCAACAACTCGTAGATCTGNCGAGTTTTCATGAACGTGCGATAGACGCCATCGAGAGGAAAGATCCTATCGTTATCCGTATTACTAATCAGCAGCGGACGAGGAGCCATCAANGCAGCAACCATAGGATAGTCCCATTGATATGTATTCACCATGAACATGCAGTCGCAATGTCCCTCGACAGTACCGTCCACGACATGGTTCCGTAAATCAGTGATACCAGCAACGGGGACCGCCACTTTAATCCTTTGGTCCAACGCGGCAATCCACCAACTATAAGCACCTCCCCCACTACGTCCTGTCACACCGAGGCGTTCGCCATCCACCTCTTCCCTGCTCTGCAGATAGTCAAGAGCCCGAATACAATTCCAGGCCTCCACCCCTGCCGGTGTATAACCTCGGNTCAGCCACCAAAAATAGCCGTAGGAATAAGTTCCNTGATGAATGCCTTCAATTTCACCCAACTGGAGCGTATCAATCGTCAAACAAACATATCCATTTCTAGCGAACCAGCTACCGTGATGGTGATAGTTGACTTTGTTACCGTAGGAAACATCGCCTTCTTTCACGCGTCCGTGGCCGCAAACGTACAGAATTGCNGGCAACTTTTCTTTTCGTTCTTTCGGGATATACAGATTCCCCGTGACATAAAGTCCGGGCCGAGACTGAAAATGAATATTCTCAACCGTAAACTCCTCATGCTCGGTCGTTCCGGTCACTTGAGGTTGCAAAGCGGTACGTTCCGGCATCGGACTAAGTCCAAGCATTTCCTGAAGTTGTTGCACGTATTCNGAACGTTTNTCAAGCCAGTCTTCTTTGGTTGNAATCCCNTCCAGATAGCGATTCTCTAATGCTGTTGTACGTAACTGAAAGTAATCTGCAAGCATGGCATCGCCCCGTGATGTATCAATGGGNTGTTGNCCAACTACCATNCAGGGATAAAGAGCAACAAGAGTCANAATTCGAAGAAACATNGGACACCTCAAAGGATCGCTCATACAAGAATGAAGCTATCATTATACTGCTTTAACGACTTACATTCACCGAATANCAAACTGACCTCGTTTCCGCCAACCCTATCACGGATTAAAATAAAAACCCTGCACAAGAAGTGCTTTCACAAACTTACCACTCCATGAAGAAAGCTCCGCCACTATGAGCCCTCTTTCCAAACGTACTCAACGTATTGATAGNAGCGGAATCCGCAAAGTTTTCGATCTGGCACGCTCTCTGAAAGACCCCGTCAATTTATCTATCGGACAACCTGATTTCGATGTTCCGGAAGTCGTTAAGCAGGCAGGCATCCAAGCCATTCAGGATGGCTATAACGGCTACACGCCGACTCAGGGCCTACCGCAATTACGTGAGAAAATGCAAGCTGCCGTTGACGCTGAATATGGGCATGAAGATCGTCAGGTTTTTGTCAGCAGTGGAACAAGTGGCGGNCTTGTCCTTGCCATGCAGGCTCTGGTCGACCCAGGTGATGAAGTTATCTTGTTCGATCCGTTCTTTGTTATGTATGAGCCGCTCGTACAACTTGTCGATGGAGTTCCCGTACTCATCGATACCTATCCGGACTTCAAAATTGACCTTAGCAAAGTGGAAGCGGCAATTACCGATAAAACAAAACTGGTCATCCTTAACAGTCCTTCAAATCCTACGGGATATGTGCCTTCAAAAGAGGAGGTACATGCACTGGGGAAGCTTTGCCTCGAAAAGAACATTGTCTTGATCTCCGACGAGATCTACCGGAAGTTTGATTATGATGGAGAATTCAGTAGCCCTGCCACGGTGAACCCTAAGACTTTAGTGATTGACGGCTTTTCTAAGAGTCACGCAATGACGGGCTGGCGATTGGGAATGGTTCATGGTCCGTCAGAAATCATCTCGACGATGCTGAAAGTTCAGCAGTACAGCTTTGTATGTGCACCACAGCCCGTTCAATGGGCCGGTATGGAAGCGATGGACGTCGACATTACACCCTATGTCGATAGGTATCGTACGAAGCGAGACCGCATCGTAGAAGCATTAAGTAACAAATATGAGATTGTGAAGCCGGGTGGAGCATTCTATGTTTTCCCTAAAGCACCCTGGGGAACTGGCAGTGAATTTGTAGCCAAAGCGATTGAGAACAACCTCCTGGTTATCCCCGGTAANATTTTCAGTGAAGCGGATACACACTTTCGTATTTCCTATGCGGCTAGTGATGAGATCATCGATCGTGGTATCGAGATCCTGCTCAAGATCGCTTAGTAGGCAGACTCGCTCAGCGTGAAAGACGAAGCAGTCTTTCGACAACAAAAAAGCCCGTCAATTCCTAGCGGATCTGACGGGCTTACAAGAATAAATAAATAGAATTATGCACTCTTCTTAGCTGGTTTCTTCTTTCCAAAAAGATCTTTCTTGCCGTGCAGGACTTCGAGATCCAGCGTATAACTTCCGGAACCTGGCTGGTCGGGCAGTTCATACATAATATCCAGCATGACTTCCTCGGTGATCGAGCGTAGTCCACGGGCACCTGTTCCTTTATTGATTGCTCGCTGAGCGATCGCACGGGCTGCACCCTTTGAAAACTTCAATTGGCAGTCTTCCATTTCGAACAGGCTTTCGTATTGACGAAGCAAAGCATTCTTAGGTTCCGTAAGCACTCGAACCAGCCCTTCTTCATCCAGAGGTGTCAGCGAAGTGACCACCGGTAAGCGACCAATGAGNTCCGGGATCAATCCGAATTCCAGNACATCATCCGAGTTCACCTGAGTCATCAAGGCCGACAGGTCCGCTTCTTCTTTGTAGCCAACCTGCTGGCCNAACCCCATCGTTTGATTCCCTAATCGTTTGCGAACGATGTCATCCACACCGACGAAGGTACCACCGCAAATAAACAGAATATTAGACGTATCGATCTGAATATACTGTTGTTCCGGATGTTTACGTCCACCTTGCGGNGGTACATTGCAGACTGTGCCTTCCAGCATTTTCAATAATGCCTGCTGAACACCTTCCCCGGACACATCGCGGGTAATGGAAACGTTTTGCGAAGTCTTGCCAATCTTATCCAACTCGTCGATATAGACAATCCCGCGTTGCGCCGCTTCCACGTCAAAATCTGCTGAATGAAGTAATTTCAACAACAGGTTTTCGACGTCCTCACCAACATAACCGGATTCCGTCAACGTGGTTGCGTCTCCAATCGCAAAGGGTACATTCAGTACACGAGCGAGAGTTCTGGCTAACAGTGTTTTNCCTGAGCCGGTAGGGCCAACCATCAGAATATTAGATTTCTCAATCTCAATCTCACTGTCTGACCAGCGGTGATTGAGTCGTTTGTAGTGATTATGAACTGCAACTGCTAAGACTTTCTTGGCGTTGGACTGACCAATCACATATTCATCCATACGCGCCACGATATCACGCGGGGTAGGAATGTCTTTGAATAGATTACCGTCGCCGTCTTTACGTTTCTGTTCAGTATCGATAATGGTGGTGCATAATTCGATACACTCACCGCAGATGTAAACATCGCCAGGACCTTCGACAAGAGGCCCTACATCACGATAGCTTTTGCGGCAGAAAGAACAGAAAGCGTTCTTTTTTGATTGGCTTCCGCCCTTTTTGTTTCCGTCGTCTTTTCCAATTGGCATGGCTTCTCCTTTGGGACTCCAAAACCAGCAGCTCTTTATTCCAGGACACTTGTAGTGCGCGTCTGNTTTAAGGTACAGCTGTGGTGGAAGGGGTTTTTCCCTGAGGTTCGCTCGCATTTNGCCATAAGCCGCCAATGTATTTGATTTCCGANATGAAATCTCACAGGCAATGCTTGAGGCTAAAAACAATTAGTTGGTGCTCATCCATGGCGATCAACTGGTGCGTCTTTTTCCTGATTGCATCCCTGATCTCCCAGATCAGGCTTTGATTAGTAGAGCGAGGAGGAGCATGTNGTTACTAATATAACCGGACTATTCGTCCAAATCTGCATCTTCCATGGAATCGGCTAAGTCNGCCGTTTCCTGATGCACTTGCTNTCCTAGCACAGTCTTAATACTTCGGAATTCGGACGCCGAAATGTCACCTTGGCTGTGAATTTCTTCGAAATTGTCTAGGTGATCCTTGGCCTCTGGTATGTCTTCGTCGATGCGACCCCGAAAGTTTGTCAGAACGTACCGTGCAATCAGTATCAGGACTACTAGAATCGCTAAACTCAGTACAATTCGTGTTCCTGGAGTTGTTAGCATGTCCGACATATTGAATCGCTAAAGAGTAAAGANGGAAAGGGGTTTTAAAAGCTAACGGCAATTACTCATTCCGAGTATCAGCCACGATCTGTATATATTGTCGAGCCAAAGCTTCAATTCGTCCAAAATCTCCGGCTTCAACGGCACTCTTNTCTACCAGCGCCCCTCCAACTCCCAATGCTACAGAACCAGCACGTAAAAAGTCAGCCGCCGTATCCAAATTGACTCCACCGGTTGGCATAAAACGACATTGTGGTAGAGGACCACGCAATCCTTTGATGTGGGCCGGTCCACCAATATCGGCCGGAAATACTTTCAAAATATCAGCGCCCGCCTGCCAGGCGGTCACGGCTTCGGTGGGAGTAAAGATGCCCGGNGTCACAACTTTATCATAACGACGACAAAGTTTGATAACCTCGACATCTGTGGATGGTGAAACAATAAACTCGGCACCAGCCAAAATAGCTGCCCGACACGTTTCCGTATCCAGCACGGTTCCCGCTCCCAATAAGATCTTATCACCAATCCGACGCTTCACTTCCTGAATAACTTCCACCGCGTTTGGAACCGTGAAAGTGACTTCCATCACATCCACACCACCGGCTACCAAAGCCTCCGCAACGTCTGCCAGCAGTTCACCGGAATCCGCTCGAATTACAGCGACAATCCCACTTTCCATCATGCGAGACAAGTTTTCATGAGCACTCATTGGGTAACCTTCTTTGTATAAAGCTTCTTGAGAGAGTATTTCGAGTTGGAAGACTCCAATATATCAGCCTCAACAGAACTACCGGAACCCTGCCNAACAATTATTTGCAGTCAGAACNGCTNGAAAACCGATAAATATAGTNGANATTTACNNTCCGATACGAAGCTCCGANGGATTGGCCTCAACCTTTCGTACTACTAAGTANNTTTTAGAANCCTTNGAAATNTCAACGTGCATAAAAGACTGCGANATCTCGTACTTCNNTTGCTNGNGNGTNTTTTCGTTAGTAGCGANCTTCNTGCGCAGCCAATACAATCTCAGGNCAAGCTATATACCACNCACAGTCGTAACATNACCTTCCCATATCGCGTGAATAATAAAGGCGCAACNACGAACGTCACCCTGCTNGTTTCNATGAATCATGGAAANACCTGGAANCAGCACGCGCAGCAGTCNCCTNACCAAAAGCANTTCTCTTTCAAAGCCCATCGGGATGGCGAATTTTGGTTTTGCACCCGGACAAATTTGCAAAAACATGTCGTCCCATTGCAACTCCAGCCGGAAATTAGAATCTATGTAGACACCATCCAGCCTAAAATCAATCTGCGAGCTGAAATCAGTGCTGAATCAGAAGTAATCCTTCACGGTCAGATTCTGGATCCGACGATCGCTCCGCATAGCGTACAAGCTGAGTTTCAGCCGACTCCCGACTCGGTGTGGCAACCATTCAAACTGGAATCAACTCCAACATTCCTCCGTCCCGGAATACTTCAACTCACAGGACGCTGGCGGCCGAACATTGACACTCGTGTTGTCACCTTGCGTATAACAGCCACGGATGGCGCAAAAAACAAAACCGTCTCGCAAAAACAGATTTTCCTTCCGCCACTGAATCTTCAGCAAAGAAATAATTACAGCCTGGTTCAAAATCCCTATACAGGCCCTGTACCACACGAAGGAGCTGTTCGTTGGCCAGCCGATACTGGTCCAGACCAGCAAACGTCTGAAGATATTCATTCTGTCACCTCACAATCAATCGATCCATCTAACCCAGTCTCCGTAGGCACTCCGACTTTCGCTCCTCCCGCCGATGCCAAAATCCATCAGGCCAATCAATCCCAATTTAAGCTGAACTACAGCCTCAACAATACATCCGGCAGCGTGGCTGAGGTTCAGTTGTGGGCGACCGAAGACGGTGGACAAACCTGGGTACAATGGGGCGTCGACACGGACAAGCAAAGCCCTCTTGAGGTTGAGTTGCAACGCGACGGGATCTATGGCTTCAAAACAGTCGTCCTGACAGCGAAAGGTGGTACAAACACTCAGCCATTACCTGATTCCAATGCAGATCTGTGGTTGCAGGTGGACACGACACAACCAGTATTAAAACCAGGGACGATCTCGTACTCGAATGAGGCCGGGATCCCGGAAGTTCTCATTCGCTGGGAAGCTAAAGATGAGAACTTTGGTACCCGCCCGATCCGCCTGCACTACCAAGCGGTTACCGATACCGCGTGGCATGAAATCTCATTAGCCGTCCCCAACACAGGTATCTATCGCTGGAACCTTGATCCGAGTAGTCAAACGCAACTGCGAATCAAGATCGAAGCTTTCGACAAAGCCGGCAATATCTCGACACAAATTATCGCTACCGAGTAGCACGCGTTGATTAGTTTTTCAGTCGAGACCGTTGGAAGAGGGATAGATCAAAGGGAGACTTGGTATCTGTCGCCATATCAGCCAGAACCTCACCTAAGGCGGAAGTAAACTTGAAGCCGTGTCCGGACAGTCCCGCAGCGTAAACAATCCTCGGATCATCTTCACACTGATCAATAATAAAATGACCATCCGGACTCATTGTGTACATACAGACAGTATGGTCTGTCGGGGTATCCGTGACACAGGGCAGATACTTTTTAAGAAATCGGTGTACATCATCCCGTTCTTCAAGATCCAGAGTACGATCGACCGTTAACGGATCTTGAACCAGGTCGCCACCAGTATGTCTGGCAACCTTAAGCCCCCGCCAGTCACTAGCTGGAAAGCCATAGTAATGCCCCGCCTCGGTCTCAAACAAAAAACTAGGACAACCGCTCTTACGAGAGTACTGACTTTCATCAGCATCGAACCAATGCAAAGGTTTTCGCAAAACGGTTAATTGCTGACTTAACTCTGGCAACAGCTCGCGGGCCCAGGTCCCCAGTGTGACGACCACGCGGTCTGCTGTAAACGCACCCCGCGTTGTATTAACGCGGACAGCTTCTGAACCCGACTCGATCGACGTAATTGATTGGTCACAAAAAGTCTCAGCACCAGCCCACTGGGCGAGTTCGACATGAGCGGAAACACATTGTTCGACCAGTAGAAAACCTGCGCGCTGTTCATAGACTACGGAATGCTCCGGCGCAAAAGAAAACTGAGGCCATCGTTGAGCGGCCTGCTCCCTTGTGAAATGCTCCACTTCTAAACCGTGTTCAGCGGCACTGGCAAGCACCCCCGGCACAAGCTCCCCCTCTTGAGGCCCTGCTTCGATGATTCCGGTTTCATAGTAAACGTCGCGACCGTGATCCTCACTTACCTGTTCCCAAAGCTCAAAGGCTCGCTGGACTAAAGGTACGTAGGACGGATGTTCGAAATAAGATTGCCTGATAAGCCGCGTGTGCCCGTGCGAACTACCACGATCATGCGCAATCGGAAAACGATCCAGACCTGCGACATGGAGACCACGTCGAGCAAGATGGTAAAGCGCGGCACTCCCTGCTCCACCTAACCCCAACACCAGATAATCAAAATGTCGCTTGCTCATGTTAAAGCACTACGAAGCCCTGGGAGGTTGAAACTCACGGTCTAAATAAACAATAAGCTTCTCTAACGGCAAGGAAGAACGTGAAAACTTATTCTTCAAATCCAGGTCCGCCTCGAGAAGCCAACGCATGAAGTGAGTCATCCTGGCACTCCCTAATGACGACAATTGTCCCTTCGTAAATTTCCCGCGAAACTTGGCTGCTCCACCAAGTTCATCTGCGATGCATTGCTGCACTGCCTGCTGTCCGGTTAATCCCTGTCGTAGATGCCGTTGCATTCCACGAGTCATACGAACAAATTTACGATAGGAATAGGACATACCACCAAAAATCTGCCTGAGATCCTGCCCTTCTCTCAACAGGTTATCAAGTAATTCCAAGGCGGCTCCTGAGTTACCGGTGACTGCGGTATCAACCATCTCGAAAGTATTCTTTTGATGCCAGCCACTCACGAGTTCCTGCACCTCCTGGACTGATACCGTCGCTCCTTCTTCAAGAAGCAGCACGAGTTTGAGCAAATTCATCTCCACGACACCGGCATTGCTATGGGAAAGCTCGAGCATTAGCTCGGCGGCATCCGACCCGAGTGTTAGGTCGTGAGCCTTTTTAGCCCAGGTGCTTACCCATTTCACGGCCTGAGTGCGTATCGCCTTCTCCGGCTTTTTCCAAGTCGACGGTTCCGGTATACGGCAGTCGATCACACGATTGTCGGGACTAAGCTTCTTATAAAGGGACGTGTTGCCTGGAAAAGAACTTGCTTCAAGAATCATCAGGCCCGGGTGATAATCCGCTTTCGCATATTTAAGTAGTCGATCCTTGTTCGTCTTGAGGAAAGCTTCACGATTCAGTGTTCGTTTATCCACGTTGGGAACAATAGCAACCTGGATACCGTCACCGCCAAACAAAGACGCCGTGCTGACTTCATCGATCACTTCCGCCCATTCCGGCAGATCGTCAAAACATCTGACATTATCCGTACCCTCCGGAGAGGCTTTGGCGAGGATCGTGTCGATTGCCTGACGATGAAGGAAGTAATCCGAGCCGACAAGTACGCAGATTCCGCTAGTCGGAGCTTTCTCCGGCGAACGTAACAAGTCAAACACATGGAGTGCAGGCATCGATTTATCTTCCGTGACATGAGAGAGGCTGTCGCTGCGAGCAAGAGTACAAAGGAAGCTCAACAACTGGTATCTTGACAGTATCCACTATCAATATAAGTATAGAAATAACTCGCCCGTATATGTTCTGCTATCCCTCCGGTATGACTGGATTTTCGGAAATTTGCGTCCTGAAATCAACGAACCGCGGATTGTTACCTAACGGGTGCAGTGATGCCCCCTTCGTCTAGTGGCCCAGGACGCCGTTCTCTCCGAACGGAAACAGAGGTTCGAATCCTTTAGGGGGTACTTTTCTCTTTTTGTATTCAATGCATAGCGTAGCATCGGGCTGAATACGCTGCTTTTGAGCAATGACTTTATCTACTAAATTCGCTGTGCCCTGCCCTGCACCGCTCTGCTGTGTCACATTTGTGTCACGGATTCTGTAATCTGCCTGAATGTCAAAATCGTAAGACATCCTTTATTTGCGCCCTGAATCGCCGAGTAATGCATCTATGATGGGTAGAGACTTACATCATAAAAACGGAAGCCACCATGAACAGAATCACAAAGTTACTAGTAATCTGTTGTGCCGTTGTGATAGTATCCGGGTGCGAGACCCGTTCGCGAAATGCACATCCGAAGTCGAAACAAAACTCGAGCGAGAAGAAGACTGTACTAACTGCCGAGGAAGCCGCGAGCTTATTCGCGAATGAGATCGGGCGTTGGAAAATTACAGGGAAGAACATCCCTGTGGGTGGCGAAGTGGAACCTTTTAACGACATGTTGGAGACTCGTTGGAGAGTAAAGGGGGAATCTGTCGAGTTCACGTTTAGTCCATTGATCAATGGGAAGAGAGTTCCCTTTGTCACGCACAGGGAATACGATCCTCAGAAGGGCGTTTTCATATGGCGTTCCAAGGGCGAAGGATTTCCTGAGACTTCCGGCCAAGACCATTACAATCCAGCAACCAAGACCTATCGGGGGAAGTATATCCACTCCGACGGCGCTGTGGAAACCAAGAAGTGCCTGCTGGTCAGTAAGGAAAAAATGCTGATCAAAAGTATTTTTGAGTTGGATGGTGAGGTTGTCTTTTCCCGCGAAATGATCTTGACTCGCCTGGTTAACACCGAAGAGAGTGGAGATCTTCCCGCTGATAAAAAGAGCGACGACAAAACTAACGACATGGTTATCGGACTTACAAAAAAGCAGGCTGCCGAAATCATGGCTTGGGAAATTGGCGAGTGGAGCATTCGGGGACAACGGATGCCCGAAAACGAAGAACCCCAACGAGTTGAAATGACCAAGACCGTTCGCTGGAAGGAAAGAGGGAAATCGTTGGAGTATCAGTTCGATCTGTTAGAAAACGGCCAACCGGTGACCTACCGCGGCATCCAGACATTCGATGCGGGCAAAAGTCTTTTTGTCTACCGTGCGAAATGGGGTGAGAATCCGGAGACAATTTCACATGAACGATACGATCCCTCCACACGCACCACCTCCAGCTATTTCTTTCCGACCGCGCCCCCATCAGATAACAAAACTGTCACGATTAGCCGCCGGGTTGGCGATGATAAAACACAACAGACCATGGAAGTATTTCACAAAGGCCGACGAGTTTTCTCACAAGAATTGACTTCGACTCGGATCAAGGCCCGTCAAGAGAATGTGTCCCCTTGAACGGCTTAACCTCCATCACGGACGCACAAGCAGAAAGCCCAAGTAAGGTTGAAGACCTCACTATCTCAGAAGCACTTCAACCACTCATCGACAAATCTAAGAAGCCATAGCTTTTAGGTACAACACCTGCACAAAACACACCGTCAGGTCGCCAGTAGAATCTAACGGACTGGCTGCTAATAGAACCGTATGGACGTATCGCTACTTTCGAGACGACGCGATTATCGACTTACCATTGGTCGTCAGCACGTGAATCTCATGCAAGGAAACGCTGGGCGAAAGAAACTCCCAGACAACCTGTTTGTCACGTGTGATTTCAAAGGCTCGAGGCTTGTCGGGGGCTTGTTGATGGTAACTGCAGATAACCGTATTGCCATTTCCTAACCGCTGTGCGCCGCACGGATCATCAAACCTGCCAGCCACATGACTATTGTCAACTCGCCAGACAACTTCCCCTGCTTGATCAAACTCGACCGTTTTGTTTCCATGAGTAAGGTTTACCAGGATATTATTTGATTTTAGGAGGATTGCCGTGAAAGGCCAGTTTTCTTCCGCTCGCCCCCCAAGCTCCGCCAAATCTGTCTTGATCGTACGTTTCACCTTCCCTTGAGGGTCATATTGTTTGACCGCAAATCCAAGTAGATGAGGAACTAGATAGTCACCATTAGGTAGCTTGCGAGCCATGCGGGTTTGCATATGCGCGTTGTTAGTATCGGGTTGCAAAGGCACCTCGACATCAATTTGACCGGCCGGAGTAATCTCGAGAATTCGTGGTTTAGCTCCGCGTTCCACGACCATCGTATTTCCACCTTCAAGTCGTACAACCGTTCCCAACTCTTTATTAATCGGATCCAGCTTGTATTGAAAGACGAGTTTCCCATCTCGGGTATACTCCCGAGCGCTGTTCTCAATGGAAACAAGGACATTGCCATTTGGCAATACAAATCCGTCACGTGAGCGTCCCGGAACCTGCCATTGCACTCGATTGTCCTCGCCGATAATGGCCGTAATAGANCCNGTCACAAGAAATGAATGCCGAATGCCGGATTCACTTTTTTGAGTTCCCACCGTGGGCCCATCTGCTTGCGCGTGCACCGGCGTACCTGCTTGGCTGTAGGTAAAGATTACACTCAAAAAAAGAGCTGTGACCATTCGTTTGTATATTGAAAGCATGGGCTTGTTCCTATCACTTNAAAAGCCGGTNNCNGGGTTCGACACGCTGGCTAGAATCTTATTATTTTGAAATCATCGGACAACTTGAATTTTATTTCCCCCGAAAACAATCGGGGACGACTAAAGACTGGATTCCTTTCGTCGTTTCAACTTCCATTACCGATCTTGGCGNTATCGAAATTGTTTCGACAGAACGATCTGTTCAATCACCGTGTTTATTTTGTAACCATCGTCCTTGACCTCTCGTAAAATCCGCTGAAGTGCAAACCGGTCAAATGGTTCCGACTTTCGCCCCAACGCATAAGCAAATAGCTGTTCCACAAAATTGTTCACAATGTCATCTTCATACATTTCTAACAACAGANTTTNCATTTCTCCCGGATTTCTAAAGCNCTTTCCGTTAGGCATCACGCCTGCCGATTCAATCGGCAACTGATCCGGGTAGANTTTTCGCCATTCNCCGGTGGGTGCAAAGTTCTCTAGCCCCAGTCCTAAGGGATCTATCGCTTTGTGGCAAATGANACATTCTGATTTNGAGACATGTTGCTTAAGNACCTCTGCGACCGACGGGTTCTCCTTNAACTGCAACGCTTCAACAGCTTCTTCTATCAAAGGTACATCCGGNGGAGGTTCTAAATCTTTCCCAATGATGGTGCTCAATACCCAAACNCCACGACGGATGGGGCTCGTTCGGTCCTTCGAGGAAGTCAGTCTCATAATCGCCGGACTGGTAATGACTCCCCCTTCCCATTCGTCACGNGTCTTCACGAGCACAGGTGGCTCGTANCGAGCACGCTCGTTNTCNGTGNTACTTTNCCGATTCGCNAAGATATTCGCATACAGATTTTGNACAGACTCCGGATCAATCTTCTGATACCCGCGGGCGGAAGGTTTTTTATAGANCCAATCNCTCTGAATCAACTCTAAAAGACTCCTATCAGATTTAATTAGCTCATCCACAAAAAACAGTATCTCATCGTAAGTTTCCCGATTCCANCGTTCACTGGAAAGATACTCCCGGTTCGTCAACAAGTCATCAAAGCCAAGCCATTGTCCGGCNAAATTTTCGGAGAGAGCGATCCGTTTCGGAGAATTCAACATTCTGGCGACTTGCGACTTCAGCACATCATCTTTTAGNAANCTTNCATCTCGAGCATGNTGCAGTAATTCCGCGTCGGGTGCNGTGGACCACAAAAAGTAGGANAGACGTGTTGCCAGTTCCAGACCAGTCACAGGATAAGGCGTATCGAGGTTCTTACTCTCTTCAAATCGAAACAAAAATTCAGGTGATAATAAAATCATTTCCAACGTGTAAAGAAGACTGGCATTGGTGTCGCTGGAAATCTGAACGTGTTTTTGAAATAGGTTGTAGTAAACATCCGTATGCGCTTCTAGTTTTTCGCGAGAACCACGATAAGCCCGCGTGAGAAANTTTGAAATGACCTGCCGGATTTCNGCATCGGCCCCATCCATCGGGATATCTACGACACCTAAAACAGTGTTTCTAGCACTGGGGTCTTTGCTAAATACTGACAACGCGTAGTGTACGGCAGTGGCAAGATCCTTGAGCGGTGGCTTAAGCTNCTCCATGTAGACAGCATCGTTATCGAACCCAGATTCTCCGGGTAGATCTGACGGCACAATGGATTCGATTTGGGATACCTCGATACGTTCNGTGATAACATCACGATATGGTATTTTCANCTTAATCGATAAAACTTCTTCCANAGTGTTNTCAAATTCATAACGCGTTAAGCGGCGTAAAGGTGTCCTCCCTATATGCGGCTTTCCCTCCCGCAAAACAAATGACGNTTCAAACCAACTTGTGATAGCTTCTTTTTCGGTCAGCGTAAGGGGCTCTTCGTCTGAGGGTGGCATTNCCCCACGAGCCACTTTACTTTCGAGTTTAACCCATAGTTTTGTATACTTTCCGTAAGTACTATGATCTTGCTGGAGCAAGGGCGTNAAATCGATCTCACCCACTCGTGTTTCACTGTCATGACAAGACATACAACGAGTCTGAATAACTTCGNCGGCAACGGCAAAGCTCGCATCCCCGGCGANAGTNGGTCGNGNACTCAGAAGNAGGGTCAGCGCGCAGAAGGCAAAGGTTGTTGTATAANGTCGTTGTGTCTTTATCACCGCGATTCCAGTTCAGCCTTCGTAAGGTTAACGATAGTTTTCTTACCNTCAACCATTTTATACTGGCCTGTTACCGTCACCACCTTTCCGACACATCGATCAAATCGCAACTTGTGATTATTCATATATGGTATACGGATCTCGAGGTCGCTCTTATCCGAAAANCGCAATTGATAATATTCGTTGTCCGANTCAATACTGATTCGTAATAGTCCTTTTGCGGTGAGTGTGTCTCCTTCGCTGTTGACGAGTCTCCAGCTACCGTCATCCGGATTGGTGGGTTTGAAGTTTGCCTTTTCTGTAATTCCCGAAAGTTGTCCGGTTGAATCCCCAATGCTCTTCGCGTTAGCTCCCATTATTTTCATCATGGTCAACAATAAGTTTGCGTAAGGCTGAGCTTGCGGATAACGAACGTGTCGCCCCAACTCTAATCTTCCGCCGGCACCTCCNGTTAAAATNAGGGGAAGGTCGGTCAGCGAGTGATAGTCCCCATGCTTGATACCGGAACCCCATAAAATCAGGGAGTTGTCAAATAAAGTCCCCTCACTCTCTTTGATCGATTTCATCTTGTCGATCAAATAGCGGAGTTGTCCTGCATGCCAAATATTAATCTTGTCATACGCGGGAAGCACTTGTCGATTACGAACATGGTGTGAAACATGATGAAACTCAGCGTTCACCCCCATAAAGTCGTAGTGGACGCGACTATTGGTATTGGCAAGCATACAAGAAATGATCCTGGTGGAATCCGTCCAAAAAGCAAGGGTGATCAAATCAAGCATGGCTTTGATTCGATCGCCGAGATTACCCATTTCTATATTTGGATCATAAATTTCAGCTGTTTTGTCTAACTGGACNTCACGACTGTTTTGNCTGGCACGATGAATNCTTTTTTCCACGTCACGTATCGATTCGTAATATTGCTCCAGCACCTGNTGATCGCGTATNCTGCCCCTCCTTGCCAAAGCNGAAGAAGCTTCCTGGATACCATCTAAAACGCTCAAGAGCTCTTTCTGTNGAACGTCCCGGGTTTCATCCTTATACATCGCATTGAATACAGCCTGAGGATCATACTGCCCACGCATGGGTTGATCATTNTTGTCATAAGATAAAATATTCAACCAAGGATGCTGTTTCCAAACATTATCAGCAGTTAATTGCATGGATTTGATAGGCGTATCACTTCCGATTTGATCGGCAATTCTCTGATCAAAAGAGTATCGGTTTACACGATTACGTCGTGCGCCGCTCATGAACGTTGTTGGCGCATCAAGATGGTCCGAAGAACCCTCGTTGTCAAGGTTGCCAACGACCAGAATGTCCTCTTGAACGCCTGCGAGTGGTTGCAGAATTTTAGACAACTCAAAGTCTGTTTCTGTTCCTCCGACAATATCCCACGCATGTGGGTTCACACCGCATCCCTTATANAGCACGCACAGTCTGGGCGAAGGCTGTGCCGTGGGTTTGGCATGACTTATCGCGGGCGACATAATGTCCAGCAACGGTAATGCCACCGACATTCCAGCACCCGTCAGCATGGTTCGCCGCGGGATCAGGTAGGAATTACGTCTCATTGACTCATCCTTAATTAGAAAATTCGATAACGCACACGAATCGAAGGTTTGCCNAGCTTACNTNTGTAGTTTAACACATTGATAAGACGACTAGGAATAGACGCGAAAATAGCCCACAGATTCTAACACTATCATCACGCCCTTTCATTAAAGAGGATGATGGCAGGGGCACATCATAACAGCTCGACTTTTNCAAGTCCGCTCGTTTACNTTGCCTCGCCTANTGCAAACACNGCCGGTAGTCCAAGCAGGATTAANAACTGATATTGAAAACGCCTCTCACCGATGATTGACAAGTANGAGCATCCGTAACATTNNGATCATGAAACATTACGGATGCACACGACCTATTCAGCNGNTTCNTCACTTTCNTTACTGGCTTCTGTNGGAGCCGCGGCTGCNGCTTGCCGACGTCGGCGACCTGCTTCTTTGAACGAACGGAAGCACGAATAGACATAGCCACCACATAACACTGCCATTAATCCCAGGTTTCCCTGTACCAGACTGTTCGGTTCTTCTTTGAAGAAACTAAGAACCAATCGCCCTAACGCTGCCAGACAACCCAGTAAACCAAGCAACGCTGCCACATGCATCAGGTGCATATTCAAGGCCGGCTTAACAATCGATCCAATCGCACACAACAATAATGCAATTCCGACAAAGGCTGGAATCAAAGCCGTAATGCTTGCTGATTCCCCCGCCGTATACCCATAGATACCGTTACCAATAAGTAACAATCCAAATACTGCTGTTAGTTTCGCCATGTCATTAATTTCCTAATATTTAAGTGCTACCAGCCAACTGGTCTCTTTACGTATTAACTATTTGTCTTGTTTGACGGTCTCTTGTTTGACGGTCTCTTGTTTGTCCTGCTTGTCTTGTTTGACGTTCTCTTGAAAGAAGTCAAAGACCTCCGGAAAATGTTCCCAGGCGACATTTAAGTGGGTCCCGTTAGGGAATTCAAGATATTTATGGGGGACACCATGACGCTTCAGGTTAGCGACCTTGAGACGACACGCACCAACGGGGCAAAGGTTGTCTTTCACACCATGAACTACAATCACGCCAAGCTGCCCTTTCAACTTCTTCATATCATAATCGTGATTCGTACCGGCCGAAGCAAGAGGAGNAAGTGCAGCCCATTTCTCCGGATANTTCATTCCCAGATGCCAGGTACCTGAACCGCCCATCGAATGACCCATCAGATACGTACGTTGAGGATCGACATTGAATTCTTTTTGAGCCANCTCCAATACATTCANCACATCTTTTTCACTAAGTTCACCAAGATTCNTCGGATCTCCTCTACGATTACCNCCGTATTTTCCATACGCNCCGTACCAACCATGATTGTTCACTCCTTCGGCCGCCACTAACAGGTACCCTCTTTTCTCAGCTTCCTCGACAAGGTTTGGGTAGCGAATAATCTGAGCAGCACTACTTCCCAGTCCGTGCAAAACCATGACTAAAGGCGTNTTCTTTGATTTGTCGTAACTCGNGGGCACAAATACCGAATAGGGAATCTCACGATCTATCTCTTTTAACAGATACTTTCGATTCTGGATTTNCTGACGAGGCCCTGCCAAAGACTCCAGTGTCAACAGAAGCAGCAAAAACAAAGACACACTAAAACGTTGCATAAATCACATTCCTATACTGTTCATATCGACACCCANCATGATGATTAATCTCCCAACGGTAGCAGATAGAGATCATGGCTTCCCTCTCGTTCTGCCACGCAAACTAAATGTTTACCATCGGGATGCCAGGTTGGATAGTCATCTCGTTCCTCGTGATTTGTAACCCGGCGTACATTCGTACCATCTGCGTTACAAAGGTAGATCTCGGCATTACCATCCCGGTGACTCACAAAGGCAATTCGTTTACCATCGGGCGAGTACTGTCCACGAATATCCTGATACGGACTATCGGTAAGNCTCTTTATATCCGAACCATCCGGCTTCATTTCATANAGTTCATAATTCCCATCACGCGTCGACGTAAACAAAACTTTNGTNCCGTCCGGACTGTAACTGGGCCAAACATTGATTCCCTTCGCCCCTGTCAACGCCGTCCGGCCTCCGCCTTTCATATCAACCCGAAAAATATCCTGAGCGAAATTATTAGCGAAGGAAAAAAGCATCTCGGAACTATCAGGGGCGATCGCGGGGGTNCGATATCCAGAAAAGCCCGATTCCGGTGCAATCACCACTTCCTCCTTCGACTTACGATGCCGAATCACCAGGCTCACCTGTAGCCCGCCGGTTGCTCGCAAAAAGGAAAAGTAGTTTCCNTCCGCCGAATATGCCGGGTCGAATTCCGGAGCTGGTGCAGCCTCGTGAATCACTCTTACTTCCCGGGTCTTCCAGTCGATGGACTTTAGTCGAAACACTTTTGGATTTTCAAAATCCACATAACTTAGTGAGAGATCACCGTCAACAAAGACCGGNGTAAATTTCATTCGNCCATCATCNGTAAGCTGAATCGGTTCGGCTCCCTGCAGTGTTATGCACCACAGGCCTAAGAGGAGNGATCTAAAATAATTCATCAATNACCCGCCCTCCGTCCANCACTCGCATTTCGGCACGTGCCTGAGANTNGACACCTGCCAACTCCGCGATCGTCGTCCCCACCATCAACGGTGTAATGGGNCGTGTGATTGGGTGCTCACCATTCTTATCACTTTCGCCAATCACCCGGCCCGTCTGTAAGCCGGCCCCGGCCCACATCGAAAANTAACATTGTGGCCAGTGGTCGCGCGCCGCCCGCACATTGATCCTCGGCGTCCTNCCAAACTCTCCCATGCAAACAATCAACGTATCATCAATTAATCCGCGATCATAAANATCATCGAGAAATGCTGAAAACGCGCGATCAAAAACTGGGCAATGCTGATCCTGTAACAGTGAGAAGTTATACAGATGCGTATCCCAGCCAAATTCGAATCCGGGAGTAATCGCTTCCACATGCCGACTGTANTTAAGCTGAATNTAGGGNACTTCAGCNTCCACCAATCGACGCGCCAGCAGGGCACTCTGACCAAACACACTTTGGCCGTAGCGTTGCCTCGTCTTTCCTGACTCCCGAGTCAAATCAAATGCCTGACGAGCTGTCGGATCGGTGATTAGTCCATAAGCTTGTTGGTAAGTTCGATTCCAATCNCGAAATTTCGATTTTTCAAGGGTGCGTGGTACCGAGTCCAACTGCTGAAGNAGTTGACGCCGGTCTGTAATNCGCAATGGATGGACATCATCCATCAGNGCCAGGGCTGGAATATTCACTTCACCGGTTTCAGAAGCTCCAACCATAAATGGATCATAAACAGCCCCCATCTCACCGCCACCNTAGGCTTCGATACGACGNCCTCCATCCATCACCACTCCGTTGGCAATCGAGAAGAAGGGAGGGAGTTTACCTCGAAATCCGCGATGNCTCGCAATAATCGAACCAAAGTTTGGNTTCACCGGTTTGGGGTTTTCTTCAAATCCGGACAAAGCCACCGTCCCCCCATCCGGATGTCCCGGGGCACTTTGAATGTGGGACCGAATCAGCGTGTACTTATCGCTGCGTTGAGCCAGCCTGGGCAGCAATTCTGTAAAGTGGACGCCGGGAGTCTTTGTCGGAATGACTCCGAATGGCCCACGAAATTCTGAGTTGGCATCCGGCTTCGGGTCGCACGTATCTAAATGGCTGGGAGCTCCCCACAAGAACACAAAGACAACTGATTTCGCTTTGGCGATCGCGTGGTCTACTTCATCTTCCGTAGCCATACCCAGCCCGGACATGCCCAGCCCAAACGGAATCGCACCCGACATCTGCAGAAAGCTACGACGCCCAATCCCGCTACAGGTTTTCGTTTTGAAGGAACCAATATTTAGCATGTATTGAGTACTGAGAAAGGATCGAGTTTAATTTGTAATCCGGATAATTTCAGGGATCTCTTCACCCGCCTTGTAAAATTTCATCGAGATGCTGTTCACACAGTGACGCGTGTTTTTTTCCGTAAACCCCTCACCTAGAAAGACGTGTCCGAGGTGGCCACCACAATTATTACAAAGAATCTCTGTCCGCAGACCATCCGCATCCGGAACCCACTTTACTGCTCCTTTGATCTCGTCATCAAAACTGGGCCATCCACAGTTACTGTCAAATTTATGATCCGACTTATAGAGCGATGCATTGCAACGACGGCAAGTATAAATACCCTCCGACTTATTGTTCGTTAATTCGCCGGTATAAGGACGTTCCGTCCCTTTACGAACCAAGACATACTCTTCTTCCGAGCTCAACTCATTGTATTGCTTCTTCGGTTCCAACTCACTCACGTCCTGAATTTCTCCCATGGATACATCCGTATCATTTGGCGATTCAATCTCGATATCAACTTTCACACTGGCATCGCAACCAATTAGCAGAGTAGAGCATAGAAGTAGCATCGCAGCTAAGTTTTTTCGCATTACCGGCTCACGTAAAAAGACAAAGTAGGGGTTCACTGGTTCTATTCTAAGTGATTCCAAGAACTCACGTAAACAGAAGTGTTCCCCTCTGAAGCCAGGACGAACAATCTTAGTAGTCCGTGCCGTCCCACTGTGCCCACCATGCTTTGAACTGAGCATACTGTTGCTCGACGAAGTGACGCTGACTCGCACTCAACTCATCTGTCTCATTGAAGTGTAGCGTGTATTCAGTATCGCCGTTAAGTACCAGCAAATACTTGTAGAACAGCACAAGGTCCGGGCCTTCATCATAGGTTGAAAGAACAAGCAATGCTTCATCCAGTTCTTTNGCATAACGACGTGCCTGNGNATCTCCTGNAACCGCGCGTTCACATAACTCGATCAATTTAAGGACTTCGGCAGGAATCGCATTACCGATCCCGGTAATCGCTCCAACAGCACCGCAGTTGACGTAGCCGTGGAACACCTGAGTGTCGACCCCGACCATCAANCGNAACGCCTCATCAGCACCGGCAATATGTTCCGCGGCATAACTCAACGCTGCTGCGCCACCGAATTCCTTAAATCCGACCAGGTTGGAAAATTCACTGCGTAGTTCAAAGAACAGTTCGGCACGGGTCTGGAANCCATAATAAGGACTGTTATAGATCACAGCCGGNGTGTTCGGGGCAGCCCCGAGAATACCAGCAAAGTGATGACGTTGTGCAATCGTTGATGTCCCTCGAGACAACACACGCGGAATAACCATGAGGCCTTTTGCGCCNACNGATTCAGCATGGGCAGCGTGGGCTGCTGCTAACCGCGGATTCTGAGCTCCTGTTCCAACCACCACTGGAACACCGGCTTCACAAAGGCGGGCGACGCCTTCCATTCTTTGTTCGTCGGTCAACAATGGCCAATCCCCCATACTGCCGCAGTAAATTACACCATTCATGCCGGCCTCCACCAGTTCAAGTGCTTTCTTNACTAATGCGTCAAAATCGGGAGTGCGATCTTCCCTGCAAGGAGTCATGATCGCTGGCAGGCAGCCATTAAAAATTGCTGTATCCATAGTCTGTCAAAACCAATTGTTGAATTTACGTGTTACCAATCAGCAACTTTTCGAGTTGCTTCCTTTCCAATGTAAACTCCAATTTGAATGGAACCTATACCGACAGGCCATTTGTTCCCAAAAGATTACAACGCAACTATAATTAACCCATGGTATCTCCCCTGCTCACCGTTTGGCGATTGCTACTAGTGTTCGGCCTGCTAGCACTGCATCCAGCCGTTACCCATGCGCAAACCGCACAGAAATCCACCATCGGCAACTGGAAGCAATCGTCTCCTAATGCCCGTCATTTCTTTGTCATTCAGGGTAATCTAAACAGGGAAACCCCGTTGCGAGCCCCAGTCGAACCCACCATTTCCCAGAACGATTTCTTCATTAGCTACACACTAAAGTACCCTGCTGAGCATATTGATAAGCCCCCGGAAAGTACGGGGGAATTCTTTATCCTGTGGCTCGACGATACGGAAGGCAATGATACTTCCGGGCATTCCAACCAAACTCCCAACATTGGCATCCACGTTGATATGGATATGAAAAACAAATACATGGTCCGATTTAGTTCGGCCCGGCAGGCTTTTGCTAGCGAGCTCAGCGGAGACCAATCTACCAAACTTGTTGCCCGTATCTCCAAATCCAAACCGGGAATTGAGAACCCCTTCGATAAAATCGACCTGTGGATCAATCCTAAAGTCGTACAACGCAATAAGCCGGATACACATCTGCAGGTTTCAGACGCCCGTGTTTCGACGATTCGCTGGCTTGGTTTTTCGACCGGCGTTAAAACAGAAACAACCGACCGCATCACCGTCGGGGATATTCAAATTGCCGATAGTTGGGAAGCGCTTTTCGGTATTCGCACACGAGCTAAGGTAACAGCCCCTAAAGCACTAACGATGTCTAAACCAACCGTATCCTTTGCAAAGGACGTGGCACCTATTCTGCAGCAACGATGCTTCCGGTGTCACCAGGGCGCAAACAAAACAGGATTTAGATTAGATGTGGTGGATGAAGTACTCAACCAAACGACTCCTTTCGCTGCAAAAACTAGTGAGCTCATCCAGCGTATTAACGCCTCCGATGAAACAAAGATGCCTCCTCAAGGGGAACGTTTAACGCCGGCCGAGATAAAAACTTTATCCGTCTGGATCGACGAAGGGATGCGATGGGACGAAAGTCTATTCCCAACTCCCAAACTCTCGTCCGAACACTGGGCCTTCCAGCCAATCCACCCCCCTGTGATACCGGCAATGCCAAAACATGGCCGAACAGCCATTGATGCCTTTCTGGCCAAACAACAGAAACAGCTAGGGGTCACTCCCAACGAGATCGCAAATGTCGAAACATTGGTTAAACGCATCCATCTGACCGTGACAGGGTTACCTCCTTCTTCTGATTTAATGGCGTTAGCTTTAAGCGTGAAACCGGCTAATAGACAAGAATGGCTCGACCAGCAAACTACCACTCTGCTAAACACTCGGGCCTATGGGGAACACTGGGGACGCTATTGGTTGGACGTCGCAAGGTGGGCCGAATCAAATGGCCACCAACACAATCGTTTCCGTCATGACGCCTGGCGTTATCGTGACTATGTCATATCCAGCTTTGCCCAAAACAAGCCTTTTGACCTATTCTTAAAAGAGCAGATTGCAGGCGACGAATTAAGTACAAACGATGACCATATCATTGCCTCAGGGTTCCTGGCTGCGGCGCGTTATAGCGGCAACAATCTTGACAAACAGATTCAACGCAATGAAATCCTCGTGGATGTTACCAACACCACAGCTTCAGCTTTTCTGGGACTTACGATGGAGTGTGCACAATGTCACACCCATAAATTTGATCCATTATCGATCCGCGATTACTATCGATTTCAGGCATTTTTTGCCGAAGGACAACCAGGCAGTATTGTTTTAGAAGCAGGGCACGAGACGGCACCGCCGCTCATCGCGGAATATTGGAATCTCTTTGACCAAACGAAGGAACGTGTTTATCAGGAGCTCAAAAAGAAAGGAAGTCCGGACCCAATCTATGTGGCTCCCGAAACGGTAAACCGCCGGATCTCCAGCAATGACCGAGCTTTCTACAATCAGTTAAAACAACAACTTGACGAACTACCTAAAGCCTGGGGGTGGTATTCAACCCAGACGGACTATCTTTCCCTGCCAGTCGCTCCCCATTTAATGCGATGGCCCCTCGAGCGCGAACGTACAGCCTTGTATCAGAGGCCAACNTATTTATTAATNNGAGGCGACGTAACAAATCGCGGNCCGGAAGTAGAACCGGGAGTACCTTCTCTCTTTGCTCAAATCCCNGTGAATGACAAACCACGCCTGGCATTAGCAAACTGGATGATCTCTCCGAAAAATCCTCTCACCGCACGCGTCTGGGTCAACCGTATCTGGCAAGGTCACTTCGGACGGGGGATTGTCGAAACATCGAGNGACTTCGGGACACAAGGCGCCCAGCCGAGCAATCAGGATTTACTGGATTATCTCGCTAGTGAACTCCTTTCTAACGATTGGAATATCGCCCATATCCATTCGTTGATCCTTGATTCCCACGCCTANCGTCAGGCTGCCACGCAGCAGACTGCTGCTTTGGAGCGTGACCCGGGCAATTCATCCTGGTGGGGATGGAAGCCCTACCGCCTTAATTCCGAAGCCGTGCGTGACAGTATTCTACGGACAAGCGGCGTCTTACAGAGTTTTGCCGGTGGTCCGTCTCACGAAAACGACGATGTTACAAAGGTGCGAAGTATTTATCTCGAACGCCGTCGGAANACCCCTTCCTATCTCCATGAAGTCTTTGACGGTCCGACTACATCGCACAGTTGCTCACGCAGAAGCCAGTCCGTTTCGCCGTTGCAGTCTCTCTATCTACTCAACAGTCACTTCACCAATCAGAATGCTGCTANGATCGCCGGGTTAATCACAGCGAAGGCCGATACCATAGAAGAGCAAGCTGCGATTGCATTCCAGTCCGTTCTAGGCCGTCACATTCGAGCAGATGAACAGTCCACTGTGTGGCAATTCCTGAAACAAACCAGTTTACAGGACCTGTGCTTAGTCCTCTTGAACAGCAGTGAGTTTATNCATGTCAATTAACCCGCAACGCAGAGCGTTTCTACAGCACAGCGCCGTCAGCATGACGGGCTTGACAGGTATTGCACTCGCATCCTCTCTGCAACCTGCTCCGTTGTTGAGTAGCGAGCGGTCAGCGGCACGTAGCGTCATCTTCCTGTATATGTCCGGAGGTCCAAGTCAGGTTGACACCTTCGACCCTAAGCCTGCACTGGCAACCTACTCCGGACAGGATGTACCAGAGTCCATCGCACGTAATGTGCCTCCAATCAAGCGATCTGGATTGAACAACATCATGCCATCGCACTGGTCATTCCAAAAACATGGTGAGTCCGGCATTCCTGTTTCTGACTTACTTCCCTACACTGCCGAACATGTTGATGACCTTTGTGTCATCCGGAGTGTACAACACCTCAATCCTGTACACGGGCCCGGCGAATGCGTCTGCCTTACCGGCGTGGCCAGCGGTGATCGCCCGAGCATCGGGGCTTGGACAACTTATGCTCTGGGAAGTGCCAATGAGAATTTACCAACATTTATGGCCATGAATATCCATAGCGATGGTATGCAATTTCCACAGAGAGCCGGTTGGTCGACAGGATTCTTACCAGCCAGACATCAGGGGGTGGTCATCAACCCGGCAACCGGAATAAAATTTACTGACCGTCCCGCAGGTACAACTCAGCAACGACGAACGCAGCAATTACGGTTACTAGAATTCCTCAACGAAAATCACCGCAAAAACAAACTCAATGCGGATGCCTTGCAAGCTCGGATCAAGTCCTATGAAATGACCGCCAACATGCAAGTCGCTGCTCCCGAACTTTTTGACTGGAAGACCAAAGAATCGGAAGCAATACGAATGCTCTATGGTATAGAGCAAGAGAACTCACACGAGACGGGTGTGGCCTGCTTAATGGGGCGCCGCATGGTCGAACGGGGCGTACGATTTGTGCAAATTCGCGTTGGTGGCTGGGACGCTCACGGTAATATAAAGTCAAATCATAGTCGGCAAGCAGCTCGCACAGACAAGCCGATCGCAGGCCTACTAAAAGACTTAAAACAACGCGGCCTGCTGGACTCCACACTCGTCGTTTGGGCCGGAGAATTCGGACGAACCCCTACCATGGAAGGAACGGCCAACGGACGTGATCATTCCCCAAACGGTTATACAATTTGGATGGCTGGTGGAGGTGTCCAGGGAGGACAGATCCTAGGACAAACGGATGATCTCGGCTACGTCGCCACTGAACGACCGGTAACACCCTTTGATTATCATGCCACCATATTGGCAGCATTAGGAATCGATCCTGGAAACCTCCGGTTCAATCATCTGGGACGAGAAGAGACACCGCTGTTTAACGACGGCGCTGTCATTAATGAAGTCTTTGCCTGATTTTTAACGAGAACGCCCGTCTTCGCGAGTCTTCTTTAACTCAGCTTGAAGCTTCTCAACCACTTCAGGATGATCTTCCCAAACGTTGCTAGCTTCACTGGGATCTACTTTTAAATTGTAAAGTTGACCTGCAGGATTTCCG
>PAJC01000079.1 GCA_002705165.1 Planctomycetaceae bacterium
TCAAGTAATCCTTCGCGTGCTGGATAGGAAACGATAACGCCAATTCGAGCCTGATAAATATTGATTCGACGAGGCGGTTTGTTCAGGGCGAAATCTCGGATATCAAGGCCAAAAAAATTTGCTCGCACCAGATCAGGTTTAATCTGCTTACCGTTAATCTGCATCTGATTACCTAAGATTACGTCGAACACCTGATCGGCAACAACCTCCTGCTCCTTCACTGACAGAAAATCCGGGTCTTCACGTTCGATACCGAACCACTCTTGCAAAGTAAGGACCGGAATTAAAATCTCATGTCTGACCTCCCGCCTCGATAGGTAGAGAAAAGAATAAAGGGAGCTATAACTTGCAATCCCTAGACGGTCTCGTAATTGCCGCTGCTTGGCCGCTTTCAACGCTGCCAGGTCCGGTCGACTGGTCGGTGGATTGACCCAGTCTAGCTGGACGGTATAGACCTGCCCGGAACTAAGCTGTTTAGTTTTCTCGAGCAAAAACCCGTTTTGCAGAAACATACAGTCCATCGTGGCTGGCTGCAGTTCCCCAAATTTCTGGGACAACGTGATAAATTCCGGCTTCACCCCCGTACTGATCGACCATTGATAGGTCAGCCAGCGAGACTTTAGCTCTGTTTGCAGTACGCCTTCTGAGGGAATCCCGGACAGGTCAATTCCCCGATAAGCCAACTCCAATGAGCCACCTTTTTGATTGAGTAGTTGCAATCGCCTTTCCAGAAATTCGCGATGTTTTTTGGATGCCTCCTGAATGAGAGCGTGAGAAACACGAAATTCCTTATTTGCCTCCAGTTCGTAATAAAGCACCAAATCTTCAGCTGTAATAGATAGTTTAAATCGAGTCGCATCTTCACGGATATCGAGGACAGCATCCGTAAGTGAAACGGGATGTGCATAAACGCTCGCATTAAAAACAACGAGCGACATGAGACTCATCAAAACAGATAGGCCAACTCTATTTCTCATCTGCCACCACAATCACGGTTGACTCCACCCAGTCACGCACATCAATTCCGTCCGACTTCACATCGGCTCGAATTAGATAGTGACCAGATTGTTCCGGTAGACGAATCATCGCTCTGACAAACACTAAGCCTCCGGCAGGAACCTTAGCAGCTGGGGTTACGGAAATGAGCTCGGCACCCTCAGGCAATCTGAATTGCACATCATAGTCGCGTCGTTTTGAAGAATGATTGGTAATCACGACATTAAATTCATGGGTGCCACGAGGCTTCACTTGCAGGCCATATGGGTACAACACGGCCCACTGTTCGTCCACGGCATAGTTTGGATCATCCCATACGGTCAAAGACCTTACCGTATCAATGCGTTTCAAAAACTGGGTTTCTAACGTTTCCAGCTCTTTTTCTGAAAATCGAAATACGTGAGGGATATGCTCATTGATCAACCAGTAATTTTCTCCCAAAGCCTTGATTTGCTCAAAGCAATATAAGAATCCATCGTCTTTATGCATTAGATTTCGATTAAGCACGCAGTAATCATCCATACCCGAGGGAGAGAATGCATCCCCCACGAAAAAGACTGGTGTCTTGTTCGGTGGCTCTACAAGCAACGCACCGTGATAAAATGTCTGTCCGGGAAATACCCGAAACGTCAATTTAAATTCATGAAATTCCATGATGTCCCCGTGTTGCTTGGCCATCACTTTTTCAATCGGAGTGTGGTGTAAACACGGCATATGATAATTCCCCGGGTGTTGAAGAATATCAACATAAGACTGAACTGCGTAAACCGGACAATCAAATTCCTCTGACGCCATTTGTACGGAGTCCGTATGATCATCGTGGTAATGAGTCACAAAGATTCCATCAACCTTATTAATAACGCCGGCTTCCAGCAATTCCTTGACGCCTTCAATGACACCGGCGTTACCACAATCAATTAGCAGACTATGCCCCGTTTCCGAGATAATCAGNCGNCTTGTTCCCTTCACCCAAATCCAATCCGGCGTATCTTCGTAGGCGGAGTANGGCATTAATGAAAATTCTGCCTGTGGCCCCANGATCCGCTCAGCACATTGCCCCATTCGGTCTTCTTTGAAATACCAATTNAAAGCACTGGTNCTTAAGTACGACCGATATAGTTCTTTGACTCGCTGACTCAGTTTGTCAAGTGCCGGGAGAGGACGCCGTATGATCTCCCCNCTAGCCGGTACCAANACATCCGGTTTGAGAGCTTTTACTTTTTCAATGCTCGCAAGTAACGCGGCAAANCGCCCACCATAACCGTGGTAACCTCTTATATTTGCCTCTTCTATTGCATCCTGAAANCTGTAGATATCAAGCAACTTCCCAGGGCCCGCAATCAGGTCACCAGTAAAGACGATCGTCTGATCCTCCAACCGGGCAACGTAAGATACACTTCCCCTGGTAAACCCCGGCGTCTCCAGCACATCCAATACAACCTCCCCAAGATCAATCGNGTCGCCATCGCCGACCCATCGTTCGACCTTGATTCCACGGGCAAGNACTTTAGTNGTTTGCTGTNCATAATCATGATATCNCTTTTGNTGAAAATCAGCCCAGTACTGTTCNGGAGTTTCAATCAACGCTCTTTCAGCTTCCGGGGCAACGACCTGAGCTCCATTTTCAATCAGAGATTCTGCTGCCCAAACAACATCACGGCGATGGTGAGGCAACAACACCCAATCCGCTTTCATTGCAGGATTATCAGGCATGCCATACACAACGGCTGTCTGCTTATCACCTCGGATGATTGCACTATTCACTACTCCGGTGCTAATAACGACCCGGCTTGATAATCTGCCTGCTTTCGTGACAGATAAGGCGTTTGGCAGGAAGAATAGAACGGCAAATAAAACGCCGAAAGCTTTACATAGATTACGCCCCATAGTTTCCTCTCTCCATTTCCAAAACAGGTATTCTGACGTTCTGCACTGTTTGCTGAATTCTACACCATTCCCGCCCGCTAGACAGAAGATTCAAAGAATCGTCAGTAACGAAGGCGCGGCTGCATCCAGTAGAAACACAAAGAACACGCAGGCGAGCATTGCCATGGCTGTGACAATTGAAAGTTCTGATAGCAACAAGATCCTAACCTTTGAACGGGAGCATCCTAAATAGTGCATTGTTTCCAAATGCCGGTTCCTCAATTGAACAGACTGGACGGTCGAGACGACAACCATCACCGTTGAGATGGCCAAAAGAATCGCGAATACCAAATCCAGCACGTCTTTCACACGCACAACATGCTCCATCAACTTCTCAAACTCGTGCTGAGGAACAATAACCTGAAGAGTCCGATCATCTTGATAGTAGACTCGCAATAAAGCACTTGCTTCTTTCGTCTTTGGCCAAACAGCCACTGATGAAATACGGTAGTCTAACTGTTCACCATGAAAGTGAATCAAATGCTTATTGGTTCGATCGAGCTTCGTTTGGGATTGAAGAGGGGTATGTGCATCTTCCACACCATGCAGGAGGGAACGGCGACTAACTGCCGTTCCGGAATCACCTTCCTCATGCACGTGTCCATAACCATCCAGCAGCCAGGCAGTTTCCAGAGATACAAAAATGGCTCTGTCATCTGGTGTTGAAGTCTTTTCCAACACGCCTACAACCTGGAGATCGTATGGTAACATCTCTCCAAAACCAAACGGACTTTGCAAGTCGCTCTTGATTATCGTCGTTCCGTTGAGTTTCTCAGCAACATCTGCACCAACCACACAGGTACCAATCTCCGCAAATAGCTGTCCAGCAGCCAGATCAAGTGCCTGGGTATTAAAATATATCGAATTCGTTCCAACAATCGGCCACATTCCCTGACCAGCCGAATAAACAAGATGTAGCGGGACAGCTACCAACTCCGCATCGTCTCGTAAACGGCCATACTCCCGATAAGTAAGTGATTGTTGCAACTCTCCAACAAAAAACTGAGATCGCAAAACCAAATCAAATCGATCGCCCCTCGCCCCAACCAGCAAAGGGGGACTCATACTTCGAGACTCTAATTCCGCACGATACCGAGCCACCACGCGAAAAGAAGTAACCGGCAAGGCAATGGACAGACCAATGATAACAACCAGGGTCAGCACCAGTTTCCATTGCGATTTCAAATAAGCACATGCAAAGCGAATCATGCCGGGCTCTCATTACCTCCGGTATTAATCTCGCCAAACGGCAAGACTCGTGGGAAACGCGAAAGACTTTCATCAGCATGAGTAACAGCCACGACGGTGGCGTCTATTTCATTTGCTTGTTCGAACAACAAATCCAAAACATCGGTGGCATTTTCAGAATCCAGATTCGCTGTTGGTTCATCTGCAAACACGAGTGTCGGGCGCCGAAGCAGAGCGCGGCAAACAGCAACTCGTTGCTGCTCGCCACGCGACATGGCACTAACCGGACGATCCGATATTCCTTCCAGGCCCACTTTTCTAATTAAGACATCTGCTCGTCGCTCCCAGTCATCATCCTGAGTCCTTGATGAGAGAGTCACGGGAAGAAGAATATTGTCTTTGAGGCTAAGATATTCGATCAATCGAAAGTCTTGGAACACAATTCCAATCGAATCATTTCTAAACCTTCGCATTTCATTAGATTTCGNGGTGGGCAACACAACATTCTGAAACTTCACTTCGCCCGCAGATGGCGCTGTTAATGGAATAATCCCTGAAAGNAGATTTAAAAACGTGGTTTTCCCACATCCACTCGGGCCCACAATGGCAGTATGCNGCCCNACTTCCANGTCAAACCTAGGCACGTTCAACTCAAAGGTGCTATGGGGGTACCGAAANTGCATGTTACGAACTGAAAGCATTCCGTGATTCTATCCCGTCAGATTGCCAACGCAAACTTCGTCTCTTTCAATAGTACGCAAATGCCNCTTTTTTTAATAAAATAAGACTACCGTAATAACAATCACCCATACCAGCACGTTTGGTGCAGCAAAGATAAATATGTGTCGCCTCAGCATTCTTTTGACTCTGATCCTCGTTAGCACTTCTAATCTATGTGCACAGCAAATTGACTTTAACCGAGATGTCCGACCGATACTCTCTAACAATTGCTTCCAGTGCCACGGTCCCGACGAAGCGGCGAGGCAGGCTGACCTGCGACTCGACACCGCTGACGGCATTGCTCAGATGCGAGAACCCGCGTTGATTGTTAAAGGGGACGCTTTANACGGAGAGTTTATCCATCGCATTACAGCGACAGACAAAGATCTAACAATGCCACCGGCTAACTCCAATCGTGAATTAAGTGAGGTTCAGATTGCCACCCTCAAACGCTGGATAGAGCAGGGTGCCGAATACTCCGTCCACTGGTCATTTACGCCCCCGACTAAATCCGATTTTCCAGACACGACNAACAAGGGGTGGACGCGGAATGCCATCGACCATTTCATTCTTGGAAAATTAGAACNGGAAGGAATGAAGCCTTCGAACCAGNCCTCNCGNGACAAACTCATCCGANGACTAACGTTTGANNTGACTGGGTTACCACCGACACCGGAGGAAGTCACCGACTACCTTGCNGATGAATCTGAGGATGCCTACGAGAAAGTCGTCANACGNCTGCTAAANTCNACNCGNTACGGTGAGCATATGGCTTGGACCTGGCTCGAAGCTGCTCGTTATTCAGATACNAACGGGTATCAGGGGGATCGAACTCGCAGCAGCTATTTTTGGCGAACCTGGGTAATTGAGGCTTTCAATAACAATATGCCATTCGATCAATTCTCACTTGAGCAGATCGCTGGTGACTTACTCGAGTCCCCCACGACATCGCAAATGATTGCTACCGGATTTAATCGCAATCATCCACTCAACGGCGAAGGAGGACGCATTGCGGAAGAGAATAGAGTCGAATACGTCTTCGACAGAACCGAAACAACCAGCACCGTCTGGCTTGGACTTACCGTCGGTTGCGCACGTTGTCACGATCACAAATACGACCCCATCAGCCAACGTGAATACTATGAAATGTACGCTTACTTCAACAGCATTGATGAATCCGGCAGTGTTGATGCCGGAGGCAATGCCCGACCTTTAATCAAGGTTCCCACGCTTGCACAACGAGCGAGAACGGAAGAGCTTGAACAGCTCATGACGNATTTAGATAAAGAGAGGGGGCAACCGCTGGAAGCCTTGAGCGAAGCCCGTTCGCAATGGGCGACAAAATGGCATTCAGCTGTCGTCGACAATACCACTGGGGAACTTTGGCACCAACTGATTCCGTCGACTGTTGAATCCAGCGAAGGGGCCACGACACATATCGAGCCACACGGTAAAGTTGTCATCACGGGAAAATTCCCTGATTTTGATGACTACACCCTCACCATCCCTCTTCATCCAGGTACCATCCAATCCGTTCGACTGGAAGCACTTACCAATGAAAACGTTCCATTCCGAGGGCCGGGCAGAAATGCTAATTTTGTATTAACCGGATTTGAGGTGAGATATCACCCCAAAGAGGGAGAGCCAATACCCGTTAAGCTTGCCAATGCAACGGCGGATTTCACGCAGGGCGGATTCAATATCATCGACACGCTAAACCCTGACAGCAAAGGAGGGTGGGCTGTCTGGGACGGCGAACTAAAAACGGCTGTTGATAGACAGGCGATCTACAAACTAGAGGATCCACTTAATGTTAGCGAGGGTGACCGCCTGGTCGTGACCATGAAGCACCGTTCCGAGCACTCTAAACATATCCTCGGAACCTTCACGCTGGCCACGTCGAGTTCGCCTAACGCAACGTTTGAAACGGAAACAGTTCCTCCTGCAGACATCCTGGCGATCCTCAATATCAAGTCGGACGACTGGAACAATCAACAGGCGACTGCTATCGCCCACTTCCACAGACGTTCAACTCAACAGCACCGAGAGGCCACCGCCAGATTGCGACTGGCACAAACCGAATATGACCGAATCAAGGAGGGCTTCCAAGATACCATGGTCATGCGCGACCGAAGTGAACCGCGAGACACTCAAATCCTAGTCGTCGGTGGTTATGACAATCCACTCAATGATGAAAAGTTATTTCCGGACACGCTTGCAAGTGTTGCCCCTGAGTCAGAAGATGCGCCGAAGAACAGACTAGGGCTTGCCCAATGGATCGTTTCAGCAAAAAACCCACTCACAAGTCGAGTCACGGTTAACCGTTTGTGGCAACAGTTCTTTGGTACCGGGTTAGTAAAGACCACCGAGGACTTTGGCTCTCAAGGAGAGTTACCAAGCCATCCCCAGCTACTTGACTGGTTGGCAGCTGACTTCCAGCAAAACAACTGGGACGTTAAGCGACTGGTGACTCAGATCGTCAACAGCGCGACATACCGGCAAAGTTCCAGCGTAACTCCCGAATTATTAGAAAAAGACCCTTACAATCGTTTGTTGGGAAGGGCACCTCGCTATCGAATGGCAGCTCACACTATCCGCGATAATGCTTTAGCGGTTTCCGGATTACTGATTGAGAAAGTGGGAGGGCCATCCGTCAAGCCTTACCAACCACCGGGGCTATGGGCCGATTTCAGTTTCGGTAAGATTAAATATACTCAAGACTCAGGAGACGCTCTTTATCGACGTAGTCTATATACATTTTGGCGACGTTCCTTGTCGCCGCCGAACATGTTTGACGAAGCTAACCGTCAAACATGCGAAGTACGAACCAAGCGGACTAACACTCCACTACACGCATTAACCCTACTCAACGACATCACGTTTGTGGAAGCAGCGCGAGTCTTCGCTGAAAGTCTTATTCTAGAAAACGAGCAGGACAGCGATCGATTCCAACGGGCTTTTCAAAGAGCCCTATCAAGATCTCCGACCTCAGCAGAAATCACACTCATGAATAACATCGTAACATTGTCACGAAAACACTATCAACAAAAGCCGGAAGAGGCCTCCGAACTGCTTAGTGTAGGGGAAAGTTTGCCCGACAATTCCGTGGAGGCCGTGGAACTGGCCGCCTTCACAAATCTAGCCAATATCATTTTCAACACAGACGAGTTCATCTCGAAAGAATAGCTAACGTCATGCATCCAATTGACCAGCACAACCAAACAATCACCCGGCGGCATTTTTTTGGCCGGACAAGTATCGGTATCGGTTCCGCTGCTTTGGCAACTCTATTAAATGAAGATTCCTCTGCTTCTGAGATCCCCGGCATTTCCCACTTTGCTCCCAAAGCCAAACGGGTTATCTACCTATTTCAAAATGGGGCTCCAACGCACTTGGACTTGTTCGATCACAAGCCAGGCATGCAAAAATACCGCGGAACAGACCTGCCTGACTCAGTGCAACAAGGCCAGCGTTTGACAACGATGACTCAGGGGAAAGCCCGCAAGGTATTACCGACGCCCTGGAAGTTCCGGCCCTACGGGGAAAGCGGTACTTACCTCAGCGAATTAGTACCACATATGGGCTCGATTGCCGATGAATTATGTCTTATCAATTCGATGTATTCCGAAGCTATTAACCATGCGCCAGCTATCACATTCCTGCTGACGGGATCGGAGATGCCCGGCCGCCCCAGTATGGGGGCATGGCTTTCCTACGGACTGGGAAGTGGCAACCAGGATCTACCGACGTTTTGTGCAATGACGAGTAGAGATCGTGAAGCAACTTGCGGGCAAATTTTTTATGAATGGTACTGGGGAGCGGGTTTCCTGCCGACGCACCACCAGGGCGTGAAATTTCGCGGCGTGGGAGACCCCGTTTTGTATCTTTCCAATCCCAAAGGGATCGATCGCGGCCTCCGGAAAGATCTATTAGCCCAATTATCGCAGCTCAATCACCTAAAACAACAAGAGGTGGGTGACCCTGAAATCTTAACCCGTATTTCTCAATACGAAATGGCTTACCGTATGCAGGCATCAGTACCAGAACTGGCTGACGTTCACACCGAGCCTCAGCATATTCTGGACATGTACGGTCCCGATGTAATGGAACGCGGGACCTTCGCGCAAAACTGTTTGCTTGCCAGACGATTGGCAGAAAAAGGTGTTCGCTTTATTCAACTGATGCATGCCGGATGGGACCAACACAACAACCTTCCTACCCAACTGGCAGTTCAAGCGCGTGATACAGACCAACCAGCGGCAGCTTTAGTTAAAGACCTCAAACAGCGAGGCTTACTTGACGAGACACTGGTGATTTGGGGCGGCGAATTCGGAAGAACTCCGTTTGCTCAAGGTGACATGAACAACCAAAAACAGCATGGTCGTGACCATCACCCCTATTGCTTCAGTCTTTGGATGGCCGGGGGTGGAATCAAGGGAGGTACGACCTACGGTCAATCTGATGAATTCGGTTACAATGTGGCGGACAATGGGGTTCATGTCCATGACCTACAAGCGACAATCCTACACCTTTTAGGGATCGACCATGAACGTCTGACCTATAAATTCCAAGGGCGGGAATTTCGTTTAACGGACGTCCACGGCCAAGTTGTCAAACCGATCCTTACATAAGACCTAGCAATATCATGTCTAACCAACCAAACGTCCTGCTACTTACTGCGGACCACTGGCCCGCTTCACTGCTGGGGGCGGCAGGCCATCCAGCAATCGAAACGCCTACCCTGGACAACCTCGCACGCAATGGTATTCGATTTACGAATGCTTATACTGAATGCCCTGTTTGCATACCTGCACGACGAACTTTACTGACAGGCACCTCGCCGCGAAGCCATGGCGACCGCACGTTTCAGGTTGAACGGGAGATGCCTGACATCCCAACAATAGCTGGGGTTTTCCGTGCCAATGGTTACCAAACCTACGCGTCTGGAAAACTGCATGTCTATCCCCCGCGTGCACGGGCGGGGTTTGACGACGTACAACTCTGCGAAGAAGGGCGACCTCAACTTGGCCCAACCGACGATTATGAAATCTACCTTGGTGAAGTTGGCGAAACCGGCAGGCAATTTCTACACGGGATGAGCAACAACGATTATGTCGCCCGTCCATGGCATCTAAAAGAAGAGCATCACGCCACTAATTGGATCACACGACAAATGTGTCGATACATACAACGCCGCGATCCTACTCGTCCTTCCCTCTGGTATTGTTCATACACTCACCCTCACCCTCCGCTCGTGCCGCCTCCATGGTACCTCGAATTCTACCGTAACACCGAAATCCCGGCTCCGTACCATGGCACATGGGAAACCAGCAAAGACACCATGCCCCGTTGGATGAACAATCGACTGATCCAAACAGACCACATGACAGAGAAGCAGATTGAGTTTGCCCGTCGAGCTTTCTATGCCCTTTGCACTCACATTGACCATCAAATCCGGGTAGTGCTCGGCACCATCCGTGAGGCGGGACTACTGGACAACACAATCATTATGTTTCTGGCAGATCACGGTGACATGCTTGGCAACCACGGACTGTTTGCCAAACGCATGTTTTACGAAGATTCAGCCTGTGTGCCTATGCTGCTGGTGGGTACTAAAGGCGATCGAAGATTGGAACCGAACAGCACTGACAATCGATTGGTAGGCTTGCAGGACTGCATGCCGACGCTCCTCGACCTGTGTAATCTCGACATCCCCGAAAGTGTCGACGGTCGTTCGATGATTACTGGTAACCTCCGAGAGCACCTCTATGGAGAATATG
>PAJC01000080.1 GCA_002705165.1 Planctomycetaceae bacterium
CGAGGTAGCTCACTTGCTCCTTAAAGGGCTCAAAAGGAGCGGAATTCTTGTTGAACGTCAGGTTCCCTTCTTCTTTGCAGGGCCACCAGCTCCATTCATCGTGAGGTTTTTCCATATCCTGTATGCCGTTGGCGCCGTTGGGCATGTAAGCGCCGTAGGAGAAATAACTCACGACTAACCGTTTTGGCATGGCCTGGCCTGCAGTCGTATCGCCCAATGCGGATTTTGTCTGGAGCATTGACTCAAGCAGCGGCAACGCCAAGGCGAAACCAGGAGCGCGAAGCATCTCACGTCGATTCAAGTGCCACGATTTATTTTTCATTTCTAATCAGTGTCCTATAAACGCTTTGCTTTGACAGATCGAACTGATCGTGTCCAGTAGCTTGTATTCATTCTTCTTCGACTCCTCCAACAGTTCTTCTACAGCATAACGATCACGATACGTCAATTCTCTACCGAGACCATAACTGAGGAAGCGACGAATCAGGTTCTCCACAACGTCATCCTTGCGTTCCGTAAGAAGGTGCTTCTTGAGATCCAGCATACCATCCACATTTGGACCATGCGGCACGCGAGAGTCGGCTTCGACCTTTTCGGTGTTGATCGTCTTGAGGTAATCGTAGTATTCCTCAATCGTCTCTTTACCATTATATGGATGGCGGACGCCACGCACGCGAGTACCTTCCTTCGGAACAAGCGGCTGAAATCTACCAATTGCGTTGTAGCGTTCAAACGGGATGCCCCATGGGTCAAGCCGCCAGTGACAATCATTGCAGCTTTCTACCTGGCGGTGCTTCGCCAGTAAGTGCTTGATCGTCAATGCCTTCTCGGCCGATTCGCCAACTGAGTCGGAAAGTGCGGGGACCTCGGCGGGCGGCTCTTTCACCTCATCNCCCAAAATCGCTTCNCGCAACCAGACNGCGCGGTAGATCGGATGCGGCGCCGAACCGGTACTGTTGCCGATCAATACCGAGCCATGCGTAAGCAAGCCGCCCAGATGATGCTCTGGCTTCACCGGCACAGGTCGCAGTTCATGCCCCTCGACTTTTGCAACACCATAATGCGCGGCAAGCCGCTGATTGAGCATGGCAAAATCCGAATCCACCACATTCAAAACACTCGCATTTCGTTTGATCAACTCCGCGACGAAAGCGACGGACTCGTCCATCATGTCGTCTCGTATCGTTGGTCGGTACGGTACCTCCGTACCTCGACGCTCACCTGCATCCACATAGTAAAGAAAACGCGGGTAGAGTTGATTGTTGATCTTCACCTGCTTCGTCTTCGCGATTGACAGCCATTGCAATGTAAAGTTGCGAATAAAATCGCCTGAACGCTCGTCCTTCACCATGCGGCGNACTTGCTGATCTATCACCTTCGCNTCGTTTAGCTTTCCCGNCCTGGCTAAATCGAACAGTACCTGATCCGGCATCGAACCCCACANAAAGTAGGATAACTTCGATGCCAATTCAAACTGCCGATTCTCGTCGGTTGCCTTTACGACGGTATGATACAAGAAGTCCGGAGAAATCAACACCATCGCCATTGTTTCCCGCATCGCCTCTTCCATTGTCGGTAGGTCCATCGACACGATCTCGTAAATCTTCGCATACGTCTCCACTTCATCGACACGAACCGGCCGACGAAAGGCACGCATCATAAATCGTTCCAAAACCGCCCTGATGTAAGCGTTTGGATCACTCTTCCGTAAAGGCGAGNCAAATAGAAGATTCGTGTGATGCTTGGGCGGCCACGTCTCAAACACGGGGGCTTCGAACTCAATCCACTTCACCACTAGGCGAGGTCGAGCCAGCCGGTTGAGGTGATCGTTGAGCCGACCGTCATCGTAAAGGTTCTGCGGGGTGACGGTCAGGCGATAACTGACTTTGCCGTTGGCAGTGATAACGCGAGGTGGAAAGTTCTCGATGCGTCCGCGGAACTCAAACACTTGCGGATTGTCGACGTTATGCGTCACGGCCACCGTCCCCACGGGTTCAACAAGCAAGGTCGATGAGTTTTCGTTGATGTTACTGCCCATGACCAGATTCAACGGCACTTGCGTGACCCCTTGGGGCATGATCGCTGCCGTCTTGATCCGGATGCGGAACTCACCCGTCTCAGGCCAACTTTTGATCCCCATACCCCCGCCGGGCGACCCGCGACGACCTTGCAGTTCATCAAACTGTATTTCCGTAGGGCTCCCGCCGCGCGGTTCCCACTCACGCCGCGTTTCATGAATCTCAGGCTTGGCGGGATCAACAATTGCACTGGCCATCGCTCGCCGGGCGTTTTCCTTGTAGCGATCCATTTGTTCGGGGCCGATACGCATGAACTCGGCCGTGTTGTTGAAACGATAAGGCTTGACTGGATCCTTCGAAAGATTTTTAACAAGCTTCAACTCAAAGCCGAGCAAGTCACGCATCGTGTTTTGATACTCGAAGTTTGTCAGCCTTCGGGTCGTGGGAGTGGCTGGGGTTTTGCTGGTTTTTGCGACATAATTTCGCAAGCCCGTTCCGATCCAAGTGATAATTGCCTGTCGGTCGGCCGGACTTGGTTGCGGCTCTTCCTCCGGCGGCATCTCGCTACTTTCGAGCATATCAAGAACAAGTTCCCATTGTTCGANGTCACGACCATTCGNCAAATCGCCCAGCGTATGCAACGCGATTTCGCCCTTGCTCTTCACTGTTCCATGGCACTTGATGCAATATAAGTTTATCAGCGGACGTATTTTGGACGCGAACNCCTCATTCGTGGCATCGTCATTCGCTCGCAACGATGTGGCGGCCAAAAGCACAACAATNAATACAGAAATCAGTTTTTGCATAGTATTTTCGATAAGACCGTTCGGCGCGTGTGTACGAGCTTGAACGAGACCGCAGCTCATCACGCCCCCGTAATTATACCACCCCGCTGATTGATCAAGATATCCGGTCAGGACAATATTGACCTCTACAGGCGAGATGGCTGAGTGGTATCCCAAGTCGAATGGGTTATCGTCTGGTGAAATATTCCGACGAGACAATCGATAACAGAATATCGCGCAGTCGATAGTCTGCATNAGCAGCCTGCGCGTGGATCAGATCGAGATTTTCACGATCACGAAATGTGAGCTTGCGTGCTAATGCGTAGGACAATAAATTTTCCACGAAGACGCGGGAAAACTTGTCATTGTCATCCAGCAGGATATTTTGAAGACCTTGTGGGCCCTCGAAGGTTCGGCCGTCCAAATGAACCGTTCTACTATCCACCGGAAAACTTCCAGCTTCTGCGCCATCGTTCTCGCGAACGATGGCATAGTTGATGACATCCGTGTACTGGTCCCGCCACCGACCGATCACATCGAAGTTCTCCAGAGCGATCCCGAGGGGATCCATCTTCCGGTGACAGGTATTACAACTAGCATTCTCTCGATGCGCATCGATCGTCTGTTTGATCGTCTCCGTTTTCGTCGGTGGGCTCAATGCAGCGATTTCGAGATCCGCCGGTGTCTCCAACGGATCGCCATAGAAGCTTTTCAGTACCCATGCGCCACGATAAAACGGGTTNGTGTATTCCCCGTTGTTAGTGGTCATCAACATAAAACCCGCCTGCGTAAGAAGGCCGCCACGTAATCGATCTTTCTCGCCCAGGATTACCTTGGAGAATTCTGAAGTAACCTCTTTGGGCCTGTAGTCGAACGGTGATATTTTACTAGCGCCAGGTCGCTTGCTGGGATTTGCGACCGGGTGCCCTTCGATTCTATANATGTAGTTCAGCTCCGGAGTGATCATTACAAATTCTGAATCTATAAAGTTCTGCAGGCTCAGGTTGCTTGACAGCACTTCTTTGAAAAACTCCACGGGCTCTTCCTTGATCTGCTCACGAACGAGATCAAATTCATCCACCCTGAAGATACTGACGTCCGGTTCAATGATTTCTAGTTTTTCAAGATCGAGCCATTGATAAACATAATCTCTGGAAAACCGATGGCTTTTATCGTCCTGCAGCATTCGGAGCGTTTGCTCGCGTCGCACCTTGGGATCCTTTAGCTTTCCCTGCGTCGCCAGTTCAAAAAGCGTGTCGTCCGGCAAGGAATTCCACAGGAAATACGACATCCGTGCAGCGATCGCGTGCTCCTCCAGAGGGCCCGCCACGCCTTCCTGTTTATAAAGGAAATTCGGGGAACATAGCATTCCGCGAATACCTGCCTGCAGGCCGGAGTAGATGCTACGGCCTTTGGCAAACTCTTGTTTCGCAAGGATATCGATCTGTCTCATTTCCGCTTCCGTCACGGGACGGCGGAACAGCTTCTGTGCAAGCCGATACAAAATGGATCGACATGCCTCGTATCCCGCAGAAGAGTCAATCTCTTTGCAATAGTTTGTATAGAAGGATGTATTGGGCGGCCACGACTCATACACTGGCCCCGTGATGGTCGCATTTTCTATGCAGAACATCGGCTGGGAGCCCCCTGCTTTGACCGTATTGCATCTCAGAACAATTGTGTCATCCGAAGCAAGTCGTGTTGTAAACCCTTCACGGGGATCGAAGTCCTGCCAGGCAGCATTGTTTGGAATCACCGTAACAATACTTTGCCCTGCTCCGGCGTTCTTACGAAGAAAGTAACTCATCGAATGACCAACTGTTGGCTGAGCATCGACGCCCGTATCGGACAAATTCTTGACCGCCGGCAATCTTTCCTGATCGCGGCTCCCCGCAACAAATTCAGCCCTAATGTAGAATCCCTGTGGAACAATCCGGTAGAGTCCGCTCGTTTTAACCGACGGATTGATTTTTATTTGGGTGGCTGGAGACGCGAAAACCAGTGGGCGGGAATCTCGCTCCAGTACAGGAGCAAACCCGTTTGTATTGTCTTTGTGACTGAGCGAATCGATATCTGTATTTTTGGTTGAATAAACAACAACGCGTGGATTAGGTTTGTCGCTAACAACCGTCTCGGCAATCATGTTAGCAACGTTGAAGTACGTCTCCATGTCGACAACCGACATATGAAGATTATCGGCGTTGTTATTAAAGCCGGCGTCGATGTTGTCGAGTGGCAATCGGTCGGACAGCGAGAAGGTCGTGTCAAACACATCGTTGACCGTGTTTTGATACTCCACTCGACTTAACCGTTTCAGCATTCCCGGTTTTTCCGTCTCCGTGAGCACGTGAAGTTGCCTACCTAAGACCTTCTGTAGCGCCTGTAGCTGTCTGGATTCCGGATATTGCGGCGCATCTTCCGGAGGCATCTCGCCACGCTCAATCGCCATATAAATGTCTTCTAACAGTTCTGAGTCTCTCCATTGCTGAAGCCCCAGCTGATCGAGCCGAAGATCGGCTTCCGCCGTTTCCATTCCATGGCAGGCCACACAGAATGAGTTGAAGAATTTCTGTACTTGCGCACGTTCATTCGCACTACCATTCGCAGTGCCGACGATGGCGAGCAGTGACAGGAAAACAACAGTACGAGTGATCTTATAATACAACATAGTGTCAGAGTTGAATGATCTTCTTGCTATTGCCAAATTGGTCTCGCTGGATACCAAATTTCTGTAGTATCGACAGGTAGATATCGCAGGTCGTCTCGCCTTGGCGAATGACATGCCCTCCGTGGTTTGTGAATTGTCCGCCTGCGACAAAAACTGGGATTTCATTCCCATTATGTGGCCCCGTTTTCTGGCTCACGCTATTATTGCCTGTAGCGACCGTAACCGTTTCATCCATCAGCGTTCCGCCGGATTCGACATTGGTGCCGGCGAGTTTATCGTAAAAGTTTGACAGTAATGAATAAAAAGACGAGTCATATTTTGTCAAACTATTGCGCGCTTCTTCAGACTTTGGCACGTTATGCGTCGTAATGTGATGATCATGATCGAGACCCGTCATATAGAAATTGACCACTCGCGTGATATCGAATCTGAATGCCTTGTAGATCATGTCGAATGCGATGCCGCGCTGAATCTGGCGTGGGTTTTCCAAGAATCGTTTCTTATCAACGTCGGTCGCAAGGAAGTTATTCTCAAATTGAGGGGCGACCGGAAACTCGACATCTTGCCGTGGCTCGCTGAGCCACTCAATCGACTTATTAAGCTCCTGCTCCGATTCGCGCAGTGCCGCGAAGTATTCTTCCAGTCGCTGTCGGTCACGGCCCGAAACCCGCGCCATCAGAGCTTTTGCTTCTTCGAGAGAACCGTCAAGAACGCTCTTCTTATGAGCCAGCAGTCGCTCCTGTGTTTTGGTATCGGTCTTGGCGAAGAGCGTTTCAAACAGAACTCTCGTCGATTGAATCGGCATGACCGGTAGCCTGTCTCGCCAAGATGCGACGATATGGTGATGGGCATGGCTGATGAAAGTGACGACATTTCTGACGCGGGTCAAGTGGCCAATGTGGTCCGCAACAATCTGGTCAAGCGAATCCGGGTTTGTCGTGGTGTTACCGACAAAGCACTTGTGGTCGTGGACATGACTTCCGCCGAACTTCATTTTTGAATAGAGCGTGAAATGGTCCCGGTGCTTTTTCAATGGCTCCATGTGCTCACTAAATGCATAGTCAGCACCATCGGTTTGTGGCAGCACGTCCGTAAAAAGACCGTAGCCCATACTAACACAGAAAAGCCTTTTGACCTTGGTTTCTTGCGGAGTGGGGCGATTCTGACCAAAGCTCTCCAGTGTCGGCAGGAACAGTACACAGCCCGCTGACTTAAGAATCTCACGACGTTTCATAAAGCTTGACCTCTTCATTATATTGGAAAAGCACTGTTAGGCTGCTCTTCCCGAAATTACTCGTCTTATCCTAGTAGATAGCGAGGCTTATGTTGTTTTGAAAAACACCGGACCATGGAAAGTAAACGGGCCTTTATTTTTTCACCAACTTCCACACGATTGCACCAACAAGCACGATAAGGAATACCATACCCACAATTCNTCCCGCGTTATAAGCCCCCCCAGCTTCTTGCCCTAATACAGTCAGCTCAGTTAACGTTCTTGNATTCATGTTAGCTCCTTTGATGCGTCTCGTATTTCGAGGCTTTTTAGTTTTCCTGCTGGTTTCTATTCTACCCTACGGCAGCCAAAAACAATCAGACTCTTCTCAAACCAAAAGCAATGAAACCGAAGAGATAATAGGTCCTCAATCGTCAAANTCTTTGAATCGCTGAGCTTATTGATTCGACAGCCAGCTACGAATCGAATATCTTGCAAATCGGCTTTTGACTCGTGCAAGGAAGACGGACTACATNCCGACAAATCCCAAATGNAGCTCGANCAGGAGTCGAACCTGCACTCCCGAAGGAACTGGATCCTAAATCCAGCGCGTTTGCCAATTCCACTATCAAGCCAAGTAAAAAGAATCCCTCTAGAAGACTAATNGCCTCAGGCAAACTACGATNTCGCTGTCATCGCTTCCAGGCACACCTGATTATTTTTCTTCACTTTGGGGTCGGCTTGTTAGTTGTACTTCGACTCGTATCGGCTTACGGTTCCGCAGTAACAAAAGTGAAGCTTTATTGCCAACCGGTGTGAGACTTACAAGATTGGCTAAATGGTCATCATTTTCAACCAAAGTNCCGTTGAAGCTTAAAATAACATCATTCGGAGTTATCTTCGCTTTATCGGCCGGCGAACTCTCAGTGACCCCTGTAATNCGAACACCGCGAGCATGACTCAGACCAAGTTTTAGGGCTGTNGAATCGGTGAAGTCATGATCCATACGGACACCGAGATAGGCTCCTCGTACGGTTTCTTTATCTAACAATTGACCAACAACTACCATGGCCATGCTAATCGGGATGGTAAACCCAATGCCCTCATTCCCACCTGAACTACTCGCGATGGCTGTGTTAATGCCGATCACTTCACCTCGCATACTGACTAATGGTCCACCACTATTGCCNGGATTGATGGCAGCATCGGTTTGAATAAAATCCTGAATCACCACTCCCTGCGTACCTAGAACTAAATCTTTGCGGCCTTTCGCAGAGATAATTCCATAGGTGATGGAATGAGTTAGTCCGAAGGGACTGCCAATCGCGACGACGAAATCTCCGATTTCCATTCGCCCACTATCACCGACACGAGCAGGGACTAACAACTCCGTTTCACGTACGGTGATCACTGCAATATCACTAGCNGGATCAGAGGCGATATTTTCAACGGTCAATTGACTGCTATCTTCCAGTGAAATTTTTACTCCGTCAGCGACTGTCGGAAAGACNACATGGCGATTAGTGAGAATATACTTTTGCTGATTTATTTCAATCACAAAGCCTGAGCCTGCTTCTTCGATCGTGCGTCGTGAGCCTGACTGTACAATTTTTCGGCTTTGAATGTGAACAACTGACGGCTTAGAAACTCGGACAACTTTTTTCAGNATATTCCGAGCATCAAACTGCNCGGCGTCTGTTGCCAATTGTTCAAAGAGACGTTCGCGTGCATCCAATGCAACAGATACAGGCTGCTCCTGACCGACGACCAAACGCCCGCTTAGGAGGGACGCAGCCATACAGATTACAAGAAGTAATCGGTGCATATCCTATCAACGACAGCCCTTGTCGGCTGTGCTGCCCCCCATTGGTTTAATTAGCTTGGTTAGTGTTTTTACTTAGCTGAAAATCTCGTCGTTCTCTTCTTCCCGATTCCAATCTTCACCAAGTGTCTCCACTTTGGTTTGACACGCAATACAATTGGATGCATAAGGAAGCGCCTGTAATCGAGCCAGTGGAATATTCTTTTGGCAGAATTCACAAAGACCATAAGTACCATTTGAAATTTTAGAAATAGCCGTTTCGATTTGTTTCAACTCACGACTCTCCACTTCAGCCAGCTGCGAGTTCAATTCATCCTGAGCAGAATCCAATGCGAAGTCCACGACATCACCCGATGCCTGATCCCGAAGCGCCTGCAATGCACTAAAGTCTCCATCCAGAGCTTTTCGAAGAGCATCGCGGCGGCTCAAAAGAACGGTTTTCAAATTTTCAATGGCGTCTTTACGGGCCATCGTTGTCGTCTCCAAATAAATAATCTTGAAGCCCCAAAAGAGCACAAATACGTCCTTTTCGTTTATTTAAACGAAAGGAACGTATACAACTCTTCCGGCGTTATTAGGATAATCGACACAATCTGAACTCCGAAAACAGCCTTTTTAGTGATTTAACCCGAACGGCTTTGGCATTCATCTTCAGCAATGGAAGCAACGGTTAAGAATGGAGACACTTAATCACGGCCTGTCGCGCAGCGGAAACGTCAACGACACGGGCAACTTCCAGATTATGAGCGGGATTTCTGCTACGGCGCTTTTCAAATACTGTCATGCCTCGAGTGAGTTCACCCTTCACTTCAACATCAACTGCCCAGGCCTCTAATTCGAATAATTCGGGCTCAAGTAACTGCAGCAGTGCAATCGCATCATGAATTTGGACACTTTCCAAACCAAGTTGCTGGTGATAGGAACGAAAAAGATACGGGACCACCTGACGCAAAAATGCACCTACCGAATTGGTTTCGTCTGGCAACATATCAATGAAATTCAAAGCAAATTGGACTTGTGAAGTAATATCAAGTGGAATCAATATTTTCTTTACCGGTGCCTGAAAAACCTCTCGAGCACTTTCAGGATCACAGTAAATATTGAATTCCGCCGTTTGAGTGATATTGCCAATGCCGTTAAAGCTGCCCCCCATCATGATGATTTCGGCAACGTTTTCAATGAACTGTGGTTCCCGCTGCATGGCGCGGGCCACATTCGTCAGCGGCCCTAAGCAAACGATCGAGATTTCACCAGGTGCTGCCCGCACTTCGTCACAGATAATCTTCTCGGATAAATGACGCTGATGATGATCCGCCGTTACAAATCCAGCTTCGCCGAGTCCATCTCGCCCGTGAATGAAGCAGGCATCGCGATAGTCTGAATTGTCGTTAGGCGTCGCAGCACCAAACCGCGGAAGACGCGGAGGATCCAGCTGTTCAATTACCGTCTGAACATTCCTCGTAGCCATTTCAGCCGGCACATTACCTTCCACAGCAGTAATCGCAACGATATCGAGCGAGCGATGAAACAATGCCATCGACAACGCGACGCTATCATCGATGCCAGGATCACAGTCTAAAATTATACGGCGTGCCATGAATAGTATCCTCATCGGCCAACTTCATTTCTTAGTATCTTTATCGGCTCTTAACACAGGGAAGTCAAACTATACATCAGTCTCGGTTGATGCTCTCGCATTAACGCTCACAACGGTACAATAATGAATAAGTTACTATTCACTAATCGATATCATTCAAGATATTCACCATGCTAAATGAACAAATTGCAAAAGTAGAAGCCGGACANAANCTCTCTCAGGAAGAAATGGCGGCGGCCATNGACTTGGTAATGCAGGGTCGATGCGAAGAGGACAAAATTCGCTCTTTACTATTAGCCTTAGCTACCAAAGGTGAAGCGGTAGAAGANATTGCTGGTGCTGCNACTGCCATGCGGGCTCATATGACACCTTTGGAATCCACGCGTCAGGATTTGGTTGATACTTGCGGTACAGGAGGAGATGGGTCAGGAACTTTCAATATTTCAACTGCCGCAGCGTTGGTTGCTGCTGGTGCTGGCATTGCAGTAGCTAAGCACGGAAATCGTAAGATCACTAGCAAAACCGGTTCTGCCGATGTGCTCGTCGAATTGGGAATCAACATAGAAGCTCCCATTGAGGTCATGCAAAATGCGTTGAACGAGGTNGGNATCTGTTTCTGCTTTGCGCCCCTCTTTCACCCGGCCATGCGACACGTCGGTCCCGTACGAAAAAGCATTGAAGTGCCCACTATCTTCAATCTCTTAGGNCCACTTTGCAATCCGGCCCGAGCTCCTTATCAGGTACTCGGTGTTGGAAAGCCAGCCTTACGTTCGAGGTTGTCTCAAGCTCTTTCGCTCCTCGATATCAAAAAGGCTTACGTCGTTTGTGGTAGCGATGGGCTCGACGAAATCACCCTTGCTGGCAACACCGATGTTACCGAAGTGACTCCAGGCAGTACTACTGATACACAATGGCAGCCCTCGATGTTCGGTTTAGCTCCGGCAAAATTGACGGGGATGGAAGCTAATAATCCTGAAGAGAGCGCNACAAAAATCCGTGCGATCCTGCATGGCGAGACCGGGCCAGGTCGCGACATTGTTGTGATCAATGCGGCAGCTGCCATTTCACTTGCCAAACCTGAACTCTCANTAGCCGACTGTACTGCCGCTGCTCAGCAATCCATCGACGACGGTGCTGCGTTCGACGTCGTTAAACGGTTTGGTCAAGTTACCNGCTAAGTCATGACGAAACGCAAACTATTCTGGATCATCTGCCTCATTTCATGCCTTCACGCGTTAGTCCACGTATTTGAATTGGCTTTACCAGCAGTTCAGGATGACCTCAAGCTTCATTATGACAGTAGCGATACGGTAATTGGCTCGCTAAGTAGTGCTTTTCGGTGGCCCTGGGGTCTGGGGGCTTTACTTGTAGGTTTTCTGGTCGACAGATTTGGTGCTCCTCCAATGCTAGTCATCTATCTGGCGGGGTGTGCCCTGCTCTGCTTTATGATTTCATCCGTACCCGGACTCAATTCTNTGTTCGGGATGTTTTTTGTTCTNGGATTATTTGCCAGTATCTATCATCCCGCCGGCCTNACNTTAATCTCGCTTAAGACNACGCCCGAACAAAGNCCNATGGCCCTGGGGATTCATGGGNTCTTTGGCTCCGCTGGAATTGCATTAGCTCCTTTAGTTTTTGCACTGCTTCAAACCAAGGGAATGCAATGGCAAGATTTCTTTTGGGTGCTGGGCGTCATCGGTATCTTCAGTGCTATCATCGTTTTCGCTTTACGAAGGCATCTGGTGATCAACCAACGGTCAAAATCATCCGAGGCTAAGCATACGGCCAATCTTTCTCCATCGACCTCTGAGCCCGATCGTGATTGGCGTTCATTCATCGTGTTGATAATACTTGCCGCTATTCAGGGTATGGTTTACTCCGGAGTGATCACATTTTTCAAAGACGAATCATTTCTCGACACACCATTATTCACAAAACTATTCGACGTCTCCCCAGAGGTTCAATCACAACGCTCTTTTCTAATGGCTGGCGTGATGTTTTTTGGATGCGTCGGCCAATTCATCGCCGGTAAAATAGGAAACCCACAACGCCTGGAAAAGCAACTCACTGTGATCACATTTATGAACGCCCCATTTCTAGTCGGCATGGCGATCTTCACTGCTGAATGGGCTTTGGCGTCAGCGGCAATCTTCACGCTCGTCCATTTCATGTTTCAGCCGATTTATAATAGTCTCGTTGCGAAATACACGCCTCGAGAACACCGAAGCGTCTGCTATGGGCTAAATTTCGTCATGGGCTTCGGTGTTGGAAGTTTGGGGGCAGTGCTCGCTGGCTGGATCAAAGATGCAACAACATTGAACACCAATCATGTCTTCGCCGGACTGTCGCTCACGGCATCATTGTTTGGAGTTATATTAATCATTCTCAATCGTAAAACCACGCCACAAGCGGAATAAACAAAATGTCAGAAACCTCACCGGATGTTATTGGTGTGATCGGTGTCGGATTATTAGGTAGTGCGCTATGCTACCGCCTGCGTAAAGCTGGCCATCAGGTGGTTGGTTATGATATCCGGACCGCCCAGTTGGAATCCTTGCTTCACCTCGGAGGTCGGGCCGCAAGTTCTATAAGCGATGTGGCGAATACTGCCAAAGTGATCATCCTGTCATTGCCCGACTCTACGATTTCTAAAAGAGTATGTAGCGAGCTAGCTAATAGTGCTGGCTCGCAAACCACGGTAATTGATACCACAACTGGTACTCCGCAAGATGCCATCGAAAATGCTGAATTGCTCAGACAGCACGACATTCTATTTATGGATGCCACCGTTGCCGGAGCTAGCACTCAGGTTCAGGAGGGTGCTGGGGTCTTTATGGTTGGTGGTGATCCCCAAGTATTCAAACAACATTCCCCCCTACTAAATGACATCTCCAACGTTATATTTCACGTCGGTTCCATTGGATCAGGTTGCCGACTTAAACTTGTCGTCAATTTGGCTTTGGGGCTAAACCGAGCGGTACTGGCAGAAAGTCTTGCATTGGCCGCTGCCGCGGGTATTCCGATGAACACAACTTTGGAAGTTTTGAAAGCAACCCCCGCTTATTCTGCTGCCATGGATGTCAAAGGAAAAAAGATGATCGATGAGGACTTTAGCCCTCAGGCCCGGTTAATACAGCATCGTAAGGACGTTGGGCTAATTCGTCAGCTAGCCGCAGAACATCAACAGAATCTGCCACTGTCCAACTTACACGCTAAATTACTAGATGCCGCCATCGAAGCGGGGTATGGGGATCTTGATAACAGCGCAATCTATAAGGTCATCCAGGATAATCTCTCGTCATAATTCCCCTCCGCCAGAATCGGTTTTCCACCTACAATGAAAAGAGAAGCCCGGAACAAACTAACTGCCACATTGTCGTAATTTCCTATGAGTCCACGAGATATACCTGCCGTCGGAATCGACTTAGGGACAACCTATTCAGCTATTGCGATCCTTGACCACGAGGGGCGTCCAAAAACGCTGGTTAATTCCGAAGGTGATCGAACAACTCCTAGTGTCTTGTTGTTTAATGGAACCAACGTCATTGTCGGTGCGCAGGCAGAACTTGCGAAAAGCACTCAATTTGAAGCGATTGCGGAATATACCAAACGGGACCTTGGCAAGCGAAGCTATCATAAGCAAATAGCAGGATTTGAATATCCACCCGAGGCATTACTTGGCTTTATTCTGAATAAATTGCGTAAAGACGCAATCCAACATATTGGTGACTTCAACCAGGCTGTCATCACTGTCCCTGCCTATTTTGATGAGATCCGTCGTAAAGCGATACAAGATGCCGGATATCTGGCCGGTATCGAGGTTTTGGATATCATCAATGAACCAACGGCTGCTGCGATTGCCTACGGCTACCAACACGATCACTCTGCTTCCGGTGGGCAAACGATTTTAGTCTATGACTTAGGCGGGGGAACGTTTGACGTCACGATCGTAAATATTGGAACTAAAGAATATCGAGCTTTGGCTACGGATGGCGATGTCAAGCTCGGTGGTGTCGATTGGGATGAGCGGCTGGTTAACTATCTAGCTGAACAATTCGTCTCTAACTACAGCCTTGACCCGAGAGATGACAAGAATTCTCTCGGAGAATTGTGGCAACATGCCCGTAGGACAAAACATGCTCTCTCTGACGCAGAAGAATGCAACGTTGAAGTCACCTTTCAAATGCAAACGTTGTCTATGACAATCACGAGAGCCCAATTCGAATCACTGACTGCAGATCTATTAGAAAGAACTCGCTTCACCGCCAGCCAAACGGTCAAAGCGGCGAACTTAACCTGGAGCGATATTGATCATGTGCTGTTGGTGGGAGGCTCCACTCGGATGCCGGCAGTCGGGAGCATGCTTCGGGAAGAAAGTGGGGCTGAGCCTGACTGCAGTGTGTCGCCAGATGAATCTGTTGCTCACGGAGCCGCATTGCACGCTGGTCGATTATTGGATCAAGAACAGGGAAGGACCTCTGCTTTCTCGGTGCAAAACGTGAGCTCGCATACGCTTGGTGTGATTGGAGTGAACCCCGAGACTAAGAGGCCACGGACTGCCAGAATCGTTCCACGAAATACTGCTTTGCCAATTACTGCCAAACGTGAATTTAGAATTAGACCCGGTCAGGAAACCATCAAAATCGACATCGTGGAAGGTGAAAGCCGCTCACCAGATGCATGCCAACTTATTGGTTCCTGCATGATCCGTGGCATCCCAGCCAATCTGCCGGAGAACTCTGCCGTTGAAGTATTCTTTAAATATCGTGAAGATGGTCGGCTTAAAGTCAAAGTTCGTGTTAAAGGTACGGACATTGTTTTAGAAAATGACTTCCTGCGAGAAAACACAATGTCGCAGGAACAACTCGACGTTTGGCGAAACTATATTACCGGTTAAACTCAGCACGACATTCCATGCCTCAAGATCCCACCTATCGCCCAACCGACGTCCGCATGAAAGGCTTTGCGCGCCGATGGACTGTTCAGGACTGCCTCGCTTGGATTGATCAGCAAACACCTGCATCTGTCACGGAAACTGTTGCATTGGCTGATGCAAATGCCCGTGTCTTGGGATCTGATATCACGAGTAATGTAAGCGTGCCACACTTTGCGAGAGCGATGATGGATGGCTTTGCCGTTTTTGCTAGTGATACAAGCGGGGCGACTACCTATAACTCGCAATCACTTAAAGTGATCGGACAATCGTTACCTGGCAATCCGTTCGATGGAGAAATCTCTCACGGGCATTGCATTAGAATCATGACCGGAGCACCAATGCCCAGCGACGCGGACGCTGTATTACCCGTGGAGCACACCGTGATTCATGATGACACCATTGTGATTCAGGGGGAAGTTGCTCCAGGGAAGCATGTCGGTCTTCCAGGCGAAGATATACGGTCCGGAACCACCGTGCTACAACAGGGCCGACAACTTCGTCCACAGGATCTGGGCGTTTTAAGTTCGATCGGCGTGAGTGAAGTCAAGGTTGTCAAACGGCCACGGATACGACTCATTATTACCGGAAACGAATTACTGCCACCAGGTTCGACTCCTAACGACTTTAACATCACCGATGCGAACAGTCCCATGCTATCCGCGTTAATCGCACGGGATGGCGGCAAAGTGATACATCCTGGTATTATCCCTGACAATCCTAGCAGTATTCTGGAGGCTTTTAAGGCGGATGCGGAAATCATCTTGGTTTCTGGTGGCTCGAGTGTAGGGCAGGAAGATCACGCCCCACGTTTGCTTGCGGAACATGGCTCTCTGGATATTCATGGTGTCGCTATGCGTCCCAGCAGCCCCAGCGGAATGGGGACATTTGACAACAAACTGGTTTTTCTCTTACCGGGTAATCCGGTCTCCTGCCTTTGTGCCTACGACTTCTTTGCTGCCCGCGCCGTACGAAAACTAGCTGGACGGCCTGCGCAATGGCCGCATAGAGTCCTCACGCTCCCGCTAGCCAGGAAACTCGTATCAACGGTGGGGCGAACAGACTATGCTCGTGTTAGCATCCAGGATGGCATGGTTGAACCTATCGCCATTAGTGGCGCGAGTGTTTTGAGTAGCACAACCCGGGCAGACGGTTTTGTCATTATTGCGGAAGATCTCGAGGGATTCCCCCGTGGCGCGGAAGTAACGGTATACTTGTACGAATAATTATGGCCGAGCAACGACAATTCCTGGAAGTCATCAACCGCGATGAAGCGGAAGAACGATTTCATCTTGCGCTTGATCTACAACCGCTTGGGATTGAGTTGATTCCTTTAGAGCAGGCGTTAGGACGTATTCTTGCACACGACGTTCACTCGGCACACAATATCCCCTCGTTCGACCGTTCAAACTATGATGGCTATGCCGTGAAGGCGATCAACACGCACGGAGCCACCGAAGAAACACCTTGCTCACTGGTACTGCTTGATGAAACAATCGCCACCGCTGTGGTGCCTCAAACCGAAGTAACTTCTGGTTGCGCGATGAGTGTCGCCACCGGCGGTATGCTCCCTCGGGGAGCGGATGCGATTGTAATGATCGAACATACCGACGTTGTCGATGGAGCTCTGGTTGTTCGCAAGACTGTCAATGCGGGATTCGGTATTTCATTTGCCGGATCCGATATCACAGCAGGCGAGATCGTCTTACGACAAGGAGATCTCTTAACTAGTCGTGAAACCGGCGTTTTGGCAGCGATTGGTGAATCACAGGTTCTTGTTTACCTAAAACCAAAAGTCGGAATTGTCTCTACCGGTGATGAGATTATCCCACCCGGAGAGCTCATGCAGCCAGCGATGGTATTCGATTCCAATGCCAGAATTCTGTCAGACGCGGTAACAGAACTTGGTGGCTCCCCTGTCATACTCGGAATCGTTCAGGATGATGAACAGCAATTACAGGATTTGTTGAGTCAGGCCATCAGGGATTGTGATGTCATTCTACTTTCCGGTGGAACTAGTAAGGGCGAGGGAGATATCTCCTACAAAGTCGTCGAAAAACTCAACGATCCGGGCATCGTCGCTCATGGCGTAGCGCTCAAGCCAGGCAAGCCGATTTGTCTAGCCGTAACGCAACAAAAACCGGTAGTCATCCTACCCGGCTTCCCAACCTCTGCTATTTTTACATTCCATGAATTCGTTGCTCCGGTCATTCGCCAATTAGCCGGAAATACCCCGGTCGATACAACCCAGCTCGATGCAAAAATGGCGGTTCGAGTACGTTCAGAAATCGGACGCACTGAATACTTACTGGTGGGGTTAGTTCAACGCCCGGATGATAACTCGTTAGTTGCGTATCCCATGGGCAAAGGCAGTGGCAGTGTAACTACCTTCAGCCATGCCGACGGCTTCATTACCATTGACCGTCACCATGAGATACTGGATGAAGATAGTCCTGTCAGCGTTACGCTTTTAGGAAAAGAACTGGTCATCGCCGATCTGGTGGTAATTGGAAGCCACTGCGTCGGGCTGGATCTGATCCTCTCGACTCTACAACAGTCCGGCACTCACAGCAAACTGATGACCGTTGGTTCCACGGGCGGAGTGGAAGCTGCGCGGCGAGGCGAATGTGATATTGCCGGTGTTCACTTGTTGAATGTTGCTGGTACATCCTATAACGAACATCTACTTGACGATTCGCTGGAACTGATCAAAGGCTACAAACGAACGCAAGGCATTATCTTCCGGCAGGGAGATTCCCGTTTTAAGGGGAAGACCGTCGAAGAGATTATTCAGTTAGTCATGATGGACCCGTCTATACATATGGTCAATCGTAATCGTGGTAGCGGAACTAGAATACTGATCGATCAGTTATTCTGCCAGCCCGGGACGAAACCAACCGGATACTCGATGCAATCCAAGAGCCATCACGCAGTTGCCGCAAGTATTGAACACGGGTCTGCAGACTGGGGCGTGGCCATTAAGGGCGTCCTCAGTCCAGCGCTGGATTTTATCCCCCTTGCTGACGAAGAGTTTGACTTTATCATCCCGACCAAACGTCGTGATAAAACAGCTGTCACTCAGTTTCTAAATATATTAAGTAATGCGGCGATCCGCCAGAAACTAATTGAGCTTGGCTTTGAACTGCATGAACGTGAATGAAGAAGCTTTATGCTCGGAGAAGAATTTCTCCGCGACCACCATCGATCATATCACCGTGATAAAGATTATAAGAAGCACGCAAAGCCTCATCTGGAACTTCAAAGCCGTTCTGTACGAGTTTTCGTAACACAACTCTCATGAATTCAGGCTGATACTTCACTGCTTGACGAAAAGTGGGAAGAAGCTGGGGTTGGTCGTCTCCCATAAAAACAATGGTTCCACGACGCATACCTGCACCGTGACGAATGCCAGAGCTGCCAAAAACCATGATCGTGCCGGCAAGCATATTAAATCCGATCAGATCTCCTGCATTACCGCCAATCACAATCAAACCGCGACGCATCGTCAGGCCTATTTCATTACCTGCGTTCCCATCAACAATGATTGTCCCACGATTCATCCCTCGTTCACTACCGCGATAGGCGGCTCCTACCTGATGGCCCGCATTTCCATGAACATGGATCAGCCCGCCTTTCATCTCACCCCCAATCCAGTCACCAGCATCTCCGTTGACCGTGATCGTTCCACCTCGCATTTCACTGCCGAGATGGCGACCACAATCTCCATTGATGATNATCGAGCCANCCTGCATCTTCGTCCCAATCCAATGGACTCCGGATAATTTNCCGGTCAGATGCATTTNTAGATCGGAGGCGTCTCCAGTNATTCTGAAGAAATCCGCGAGTACACATTTGTCTTTNCCATGGAAGATCCGAAGCTGTTCGATTTCTGCNAGTGACAACTGCTGTAATATATCCGGGGTAATCCCCTCGATCTCGACAGGAATATTCGTATTACCGTTGTATGTTAGTTCTAAGGCCATGAATCATTCTTATCTNTAAAAGCAACGCCTGGGGAGTTATAAACTCTATATATTGGAATTATTAAAAGGATCACCATGAGCGAANCGAACCAACCACTTGCCGGAGTTGTTCTTTGTGGCGGCAACAGCCGCCGTATGGGTCATAGCAAAGCCCTGTTGCCGTTTGGCAACGAAACNATGCTGCAGCGTGTGATTCGAATCATGTCTCAGGTAACATCGCCGGTTATCGCCGTCAAAGCGGATTCCCAGCACTTACCCGAATTACCGGATCATCTCCTGATCACTCAGGACCGAAAGCCCGAACAAGGCCCTTTGGAAGGCATTCGTATGGGCCTACGAGCTTTGGAGCAACACGATGANAATACGCTCCCCAACGCGGCTGCGTACGTCACCAGTTGTGATGTCCCTTTGCTTCAGCCTGAATTTGTGCAGGCTGTNGCAAGCCGACTCGGTAATGCCGAGGCAGCTGTTGTTGTGGAAGACGGATTTCGTCATCCACTGGCGGCCGTTTACCGAACTTCCGTAATCCCCGTGATTGACCGATTACTGGATGCCGGCCAACAACGACCTCTGTTTCTATTTGAACAGGTGGAAACTGTCCTTATTCCAACTCAGGACCTGCTTTTTGCTGATCCCGAACTTTCGAGCCTACTTAATCTGAATCAACCTAAGGATTATCTGGCTGCNTTAAAGCANGCCGAACTCAANCCAGACCCTAACNTCCTGGCTCAATTTGATTTACTTGATGATTCATCGTTCTGAACACAATCCACAACTTCCGTTTTATGTAAATATCCATCCTGAATAGGATAGTTTCGAAATCTTATGGAATAGTATTTCTCAAACCAATCTGAAATGTCGTTTTCAATTTCCAAATCATAATCCGGGTCCACATGGAACGTCTTACCCTGTACGGGTTCACGAATTTCGCTATCTTCCACTACCAACACACCTGACTTAAAAACATACCTTGGTAATTCGAACATGATTTGTTTATTTTCATGCGGCAGATAAACGGTGATATCAGCATCGGCTCCAGGCCCCAGATGACCTTTGTTCTTCAAGCCGAGAATTTTGGCTGGGCCAGCTCTGGTAATAATACAAATCTCATTCAGTGTATATTCCCGTTTGAGGTCAGCAAGAATACAGCGATTCACCACTTCCGGATGAACTGTTTTCAATATATCGTTCCGATAGGTGCTGTCCATCANCAAACGAATAATCTGAGGGTAGGCAAGAAAAGATGCGCCATTCGGAGAATCGGTGCTCATNACAACACGCCACGGATCATCTACAAGTAGGTACCATTCCAAACCAATCGCCCATTGCAGGCCGTGAACGAGGCTTTCATTACGATATTTAATGGGAGCNATACCACATCCGGATTCCATTTCNGTATCCGCGCTGAACCATTTTGTTCCATANACATTATGCAGATAATAGCCCAGCGGGCCGTCTCCGGTCATGCTTGTTGTTTCTCCNAACATGATATTACCGACATCGACGGTGATGTTGTCATGCGTATTTACATAATCAGCAAGTTGCTGAGTACGACTACAGAACGTCTCCTCTACACCTTCGCCTCCACCATAACTATGGAATTGGATATGNGTGATATGGCCTTTATGGCCTTCTAACGCATCCATGGTATTGAGAGTGGTCGAGTAATTGCCCGGCATTCCCAGATTGTTGCAATGGATATGGACCGGATGAGGCAAACCGATCTCATTGGCNGTTCTCGTCAATCCTGAGATAATCTGACGAGGTGTCACGTCANAATGATCCACGATCTGATCAATCGTATCTACATTTCCTCTAGGGTGATGTTTCCACACTTCGACACCGCCGGGATTCACAAGCTTTGGAGCATAGCCTTTTGCCGCTCCCAACAGCCACGGCAGGAAACCTTTTAGCTTTCCGGGTTCCTCATCAGCAATCGACTTCATCACAAAGTGATTATTGCCGGTAAGAACGAAAAACCCTTTATCGATACAAGGGGTATCTTCAAGTTCTTCATGGGCATGTCGAGCCGAAAGGGGAGGCACGGCAGCATCAAAGGCTGTGGTATAACCAAGCCCGATATACTTGTAGCCAATAGCAAAGGTGCTCGGCACGCTGCCCATCGTTCCACTGTGTGTCTTTAAAGTGCGTTCGACAACAGAATCACGGCGTTTATCTTCCGGTCGCATTTTGCGCGCCATATTGACTTTAGGGCCAGCAATATGGCAGTGCATATCAACCCCGCCAGGCATCACAACATAACCAGCCATATCAATAACCCGGCCGGCGCGGACACCCGGGCCCGGAGGCTCCACTATTTTATCGTCCAGGATCCATATATCCTGCACTTGACCATCCACTCCATTTAATGGATCGTAAACATATCCACCAGCAAGCTTTAAGTACGATGTTGTCATGTGGTTTATACCAGTAAACTAATAGTTGTTTTCAGCAGAAAAGAGACTCATGTCCGATTCCGCTAATCTTCAAATGGCCATAGATCAAATCACAGCCGCTCGTCGTTACACCAAAACTCTATTGGAAGATATCGACCAAAATGACTGGTTTCGACAACCTGTTGCCGGGATTAATCATGTTGCCTGGCAGATCGGGCACCTGGCTATGGCTCAATATGGCCTGGTGCTTTTCCGCCAACGCGGTCGGAAATTAGAAGACACGGAATTAATGTCTTCGGCCTTCCGGAAAAAGTTTTCTCGTGGAACCACTCCTAATCAGGATCCTGATTTTTATCCCATGATTGAAGAGATTCATGATGTGTTTGAACGAGTTTATCGTCAGTCGATGGAAGAGCTCGCCACGTATCCTCTAGAACAATTAAATGACCCTGTCGAAGATCCGTATGCAGCCTATCCCACCAAATTGGGGTGCCTCATCTTCTGCGCTCATCACGAGATGTTACACGCAGGTCAAGTCGGCATGCTACGCCGATTACTCGGCAGCGACCCCATCCGCTAAGTGGCGAACAGGGCGTAAGCTTGAGTCATCTTCGCTGGCTGGAACTTCCAGAGCAATTAATTCCTGTACCCGTTTCTCGATCCCCTGAAGAATCTCCATATCACTCGGGTGATGGCAGTCAAAGGCCGGTCGTAACGGAATTGGCACATCGTCCATTCGATAAACCGTCCCCGGAATGTTAATCCCGTAAGTGGCCACGGTAAAGGCAACTTCTGCCGCTCGAGTCGTCGGAGTTTCTTTTGGGTCAAAGGCAATATAAGGAATCGATTTCAGATGTTGCCGGGCCGGTTCACTAAAGTTCGCCATGGGATCACTGGCAATAATAATAGCGGCATCAGCTTCCTGACGGGCTAATACGTCCGAAGCTGTATATTCACCCGGGTTAAAACGGGGATAGCCTCGAGCCAAATTGACTCCAAATGGATACCCGGTCCGCCATGCAACGACATTGTCCGCACCCGTTACATTTCCATGACCTCGATTTGGCTTACAAACAAAACGCGTGTGTTGGTTCATGTCACGAGTCAGTGCGAGGAGAGCTTCAGTATTGGCATGTTTACCACGAGTCATGGTTAGTCCCATACCAAAGAAGCACACCCCAAAACGGGACGCTTTCATGCGATCCATGAGGTCTTGCCAGACGGCAAGTTCCACGCCAGTATCCGCCAGAACTTGTTCTGCCTCCAACTCAACTCCGGCACACAGTGCACGCAGCGTCCATAAAGCTTCAAAATCTGAACGTGGTTTCAGCTGAATAAAAATATCAGCTGTCTTGGCAGACTTTGTCTTGCGAACATCAATGACGACACAAGTACGATCTTTACGACCATTGGGAACAAACATTCCCTTGGGCATCAGGCTATAGCGAGTGAAGTGACGCGGGTGACTCTCCGCAGGATTGGAACCCCAAAAGATAATCAAATCTCCACGGTTTCGCACTTCACCAAGAGAGCAGGTAACTTCGCCAACCCCCTGAAAGGCCATCCCCGACGGGCCGTGACAAACAGAGGTAGTGGTGTCAACATTGGCACCTACCCAATCGGCAATACTCACGGCCACTCTTTGTGATTCCGTGGTAGTATCACTGAGACCATACATTAACGGATAGCGGGCTTTCGTGAGAATCTGAGCAGCACGCTCGATTCCTTCTTCTACAGAAGCTGGCTTGCCCTGGATAAGGCAGGATGGACGATCGTCCACGGAATGATTTAGAAACCAGGCCTTACCCAGCACACATGCGCGCTTGGCCTTGGTGATTTCATGACCTTTGACCGTCAATTCAATGTCGTCGCATACACATCCACAAAATGTGCATGTTGCATCTTCGACTATTTTTAATTCCGGTTCTTGTTTCGACGCATCAGGTGTAACAGTAGCCATTTGGTTATGCTCCACTGTGCGTGCGATATCAATCTCGTTCAGACCTGACTGGTTAATACCAGTTCGCACGAATCAGTCTGACCGACGGGAGCTTCGCTCCAGTTAAATTCTCCTGTTAGTTGGTACTTCGACGGGCTTTCCTCACGCGGAGCATCGATTTTTTCCATCGTCACGTCAAATCCCTTACTTGTAGGCATGCCTGTGCCATGTGTATCTCCACCCATGAGTCGACTCGAATAGTCTCCATAGGCGATAAACAACAGGCCGGCCGGCAATTCACCCTTCTTAGCTACTTTCGTCCGAATATCAATTTGACCATGCTCGCTAGTAACGCGAACCCAGTCACCTGGTTCCAGACCGAGCTCTTCCATATCCTCGGGGGAAACCTGTAAGACCGAAATTTCGCTCTGATAGGTCTCCTCGAACTTACCTTCATTAATTCCCACGCCCTGTTCGCTGGTTCGGCCGGGGATGATAATATAAGTTTTGGACATGTCAGTTTTTTCTAAAGGGTAGGCTCCCTTTTCCTACAACCCAAGTGGAGATAAGTACCTATCTAGTTAAAATCGGCACTTTTCCCGCTGGTTATCAGTATTTATTGTGAACTCCCTTCCGTATCTTCGCTAGTGCCCATCCAGAGCTTAGGCCGCCCCAGCCAAACTGGTCAAAGAACTACTTTTGCAAATCGAAGGCACATTTTACCCAGACATATACTGGCTGTTTTTTTATCCGTATTTGTTAGAATCTAGTCACTATGGTTGGCCGGANNTTAGATTTAAGAAAGTTTTATTGTGTTGGATTTGCATGAGAAAATTGAAGACGCTGTAGCNGAAATCAAGAAACATTGGGACAAAACACCTCACGCAGGTGTCATCCTAGGCACAGGACTCGGTAGTCTCGTTAAAGAAATTGAGGTTGAAGTCACTATCGACTACGGTGATATTCCACACTTCCCGTCCTCCACTGCCATCAGCCATGCTGGACGNCTCGTCTGTGGGACATTGGCTGGGCTGCCTATCGTCGCCATGGAAGGCCGCATGCATATGTATGAGGGCTATCCGTTAAAAATGATCACGCTGCCAGTCCGCGTTATGAAAGCTTTAGGTGCAGAGCTTCTGGTAGTATCCAACGCATGTGGTGGTATGAATCCAAATTACCGTTGCGGCGATATCATGATCATCGAAGATCACATTAACCTGATGGGNGACAACCCACTGATAGGCATCAATGACGACCGCCTTGGACCTCGCTTCCCNGACATGTGCGANCCCTATCAGCAATCTCTAGTAGATCGNGCCTTAGCNATCGCCCGTAAAGAAGACATCGTCGCTCATAAAGGGGTGTTTGTTGCCGTTGCGGGGCCCAATCTCGAGACTCGCGCCGAATATCGATTCTTAAGAACCATTGGTGCTGACGTCGTTGGTATGTCCACGGTACCGGAAGTAATCGTGGCAGTACACTGCGGCCTACGAGTTGTTGGATTCTCCATTATCACGGACATGTGTTTACCCGATGCTCTCAAGCCCGCCAATGTTGAAGAAATTATTGCCGTGGCCAATGGCGCTGAGCCTCACCTGACAACGTTGGTGAAAGGCGTTCTGGCTGAGGAGAAATCATAAGTTAGAAAATGCCNANAGNATCCTCGCATTACCAGCAAAAGATTGACGAAGCAACCAACTTCGTTCGTGACCGTGTAAATTCAGTACCCCGTGTTGCCATCATTCTGGGTACGGGGCTAGGAAAACTTGCAACTCACATTAAGCCGGAAGTCACNCTCCCCTACGACGAGATTCCTCATTTTCCACAGTCAACAGCATTAAGCCATCAGGGGCAGCTTGTCCTTGGAACACTTGAAGGTATACCTGTCGTTGCCATGCAAGGGCGATTCCATCTATATGAAGGCTACTCCTCTTCGGATGCNGTACTACCCGTNTACATCATGCAAAAGCTTGGAGCTGAATTCCTGGTTGTTTCCAACGCCAGTGGTGGTGTCAATCCTAAATTCANTGGCGGCGACATCATGGTAATGAACAGCCATATCAATCTGATGTTCCGTAGACATTCAGAGNTGGGAGGCCATAACGCTATCNCCGGTTCNCCTGATCAGCCCGGCACACTTATCTACGATCGCGAACTAATCGACCTNGCNCTTCAAACCGGGCGTGANCACAACTTCTACGTACATGAGGGCTGCTACGTAAGCCTTACGGGGCCCAACTATGAAACGCGTAGTGAATACCGAATGGTGCGTAAGATTGGTGGCGATGTCGTAGGGATGTCTACCGTCCCTGAAGTCCTCACAGCCCACTCGTTGCAGATGCGAGTTTTGGCATTATCCGCCGTCACGAATATTGCCAAACCCGATACGCTCTCTGAAACAACTGCTGAGGAAGTCGTGGACATTGCCCGTCTGGCAGAGCCCCGTCTTACAGCGATCGTGATCAGCTTACTCCGCACGCTTTAGTCGGCACCGTCTTGCCGCTGTTGCTCTGCTTCAAATTGCCCCCGAAGCCTGGCAAACTCCGCACGCAGTTGCATCAATTCAAGCTGCAATTCATTGAACATATCCAGCGTCACCTGCGGGGCCGGCGCGTTACTCTCACAGTCCTGCGTTTTATAAATAGGTAACTCGAACCCCGGTTGATTCTGATCTCTGCTTTCGTCACTCATCTATTGTTCCATCCATTTCCAGCCGACCGGCACCTGTAATTCCATTTCGGCCATCTGTGCCCAGGGCGTATCCGCGTGGGCTGTTTTCACTCGTTCGAGATACTCGACCGCTCTTTCTCCAATCTTCTTTACCGCGCTACCAGCTTCAGTCTCTTCAGCGGGCGTAAGCAACCAGCGAGTACTGCCTTCATTCTCAAACGATTTGCCTCGCTTCAATGCAGCCAACATGGCGTTGTAACCTTCGACCCGGGATTTGGCCGCGAGAATACGTCCCATCGCTAAATCGTAGCCGGCTTGCCACCGCAACTTGGTCAGTTGCTCTCGATCAGATTCACCGGCAACAAGCATGTTATAAGCCGCATTTAGTGCGGGTTCTATCTGAGCGGCCCCTAGCTGAGCCTGACTTAGAGCCTGATTTAATCGTGTCACATCTACTCCATCAAAATCGACCTGATAATTGATCAACGTTGGGATATTCTTCATTTGTGCGACTTCCAGCAACGCTTTGACAGCTCTGTTAGCCTGAATCATCTCATCATACTTCGCTCGACTGACATAGTCGGGAGCATATTTTGACATGGTCGAGCCGCCATAGGAACCGATTAATGCGACCGGCCGGCTCCCCGGACGACTGAGCATCGAAGAAGTATAACCAGGAGCTTTCAATCCAAGGAAGACACCACCACTACTACGACACAACAACTCCCATGTAAAGGGGCCGTAGCCGCTATCGACAGTGTCCATACTCAAACCGGCTGCAGGGTATGCAAGTAACAACTGCTCCAGGTCCCGAGTTTCCGGGCCCTGATTAATAAGCGTTTTATTCCCTTGTCCGTTGGGTCCGGCTTCAACATGTTCAGGTAGGATCGCGCGTTTGCCAAAAGGAGCGTTCACGCCGATTACATATAAGGGCATTGCATACTTAGACAAATCCGGACGGATTTCAGCGGCTAGTTGCTGATCGTCACCCGCTTCATCTGTCACGACCACCAGAAACACTTCGTATCCGTGTTCGGCTCGCAGTTGTTTCACCTCATCAACAGCTGTTTTTAAGGCGGCAAAAGAATTTTCAATTCCGGTATTGTCGACAGGAATCGCTGAAAAGGCAGCCTTCGCTTCTTTCAATTCGCGTGTCACCGGCAAGGTGCATTCAACTGTCTCGCCAAATGTATAAATAGCCGTGTGTAGGTTATGCTCGTCGATTTTATCCTGGGATTCCTGTTCAAGTATTTCATGCTCGACAGCAAGTTCGTCGTAATAGTACTGAACCTGTAAGCGAATACCATCCACCATATTCGCGGCACTATTACTACGGTCGATAACCCAAGCAACCACGGTGGGCCCTTCCTGCCGACTAGCATCAATCCGTTCAAGTAACTTGGTAACCTCCGGTTGAATGACACCTGCGGTATTTACCAATCGACGAGGAGGAGCTTCCGCTTCAAGACCGAGCCCCAATGTACGTTTAGGCTCCTTCTTCTTTGGACGGATGTCACCCTGCGGGTTTAATGGAATATCCACACCCGGTACCAACTCACGAGGCTGGTCATTATTTGTCTGTTCGGCTTGTTCGGTCTGGCTACAGCCGAGGACCAATACCGTCAGGACAAGGCTGCATGCTTTCAGGATTTTCATTTCTGGATCTATTCGGTTCATTTCTCGGTCAACAATTTCCAACGATTCAGTTCAACTGAGTTTATTGTATCTGTTACGTCATTTATGATAGAGGCCATCTTATAAATAAGGAATTCCGATGTCGTTCGCACATTTAACTTTGGCTACCCAGGATGTTGTAGCCTCCAGTCAGTTCTTTCAAAACACCATGGGGTGGACGCCTATTTCCCGGCCTGGCAATATCGACCGGACGGCAGACTGGCTCAATATTGCTCCAGGTCAACAGCTTCACCTGCTGCGGGTCGAAGGCTTTGAAGTGTCCACATTTGAGGCTGAATTTGGTAGACACTTTGCCGTCTTTTATAAGGGCAGCCAATTTAACTCGCTGAAAGCACGTCTGGTTGAAAACCATGCCGAACTGATAAATCCAATCCGAGACACTCCATTTGAACGATTCTTCTTTAAAGATCCCAACGGCTATATTTTTGAGGTGATAGACGAAGAAGGCTATAGGCCAGAATAGGACTATAGCCTTCTTGTATACTTAAGTGGCGTTATTACCGGATCTATTTTTCGTCGGAACTTTCGACTACCCAGATATTTCGATAACGTACGGGACAACCATGATTCTGCAGAAAGACAGGACCTGGAGCAGCCCCGGCTTGCAAAGGGGCGGCTGTCGTATTGCGTCCACCTGGTAACTGAATCTTATCGTGGATTTTAACCCCATTATGATAAACCGAAACGAATGGATGCTTCACAACCTTTTCGTTATCGTCATATCGCCCAGCAGTGTAGTAGATATCATAAGTCTGCCAGGTTAGCGGGGGAAACGCCATGTTGATTGGAGTTTCAGAAACGCTATAGATTCCGCCGCATTCGTTCATCGCACCGTGCAGGCCAAATGAATCCAACATCTGTACTTCATATCGCCCTTGAACATAAATGCCTGAATTACCTCGGCCCTGACCACGATCAAGCGGTTGGTAAGGTATTCGGAATTCCAGATGAACATGGTGATCCTGGAATAAATTCTTACTGGTCGTTCCTTCCATCAACAAGCCATCGTCAGACAAACGACCATTCTTCCATTGATCGACGTTAGAACCGTCGAATAAAACAACGGCTCCCTTAGGAGGTTTTTTACCAAGGGTCGGGCTCTTCCGGTGGACTTTTTTAAGAACCGGACCAACGCTACCATCAGTATCAAACAAGGCAATGCCATCTTTGGCAAGGACGGCTGATCCTTGATCTGAAGTAAACTTTACTTCGCCGTTTTCCAATTTGCCATTAGCTCGAACAACCTTAGACTTGTCTCGGCCGAATCCATCACCCGGCAGTCCTCCNGGATAAAACGAAATCGCAAACTCTCCATTCCCAAGCGCAATGATCTGGGCTCCGGCTTTGGATGTTTCACCATCGTTTTCAAAAGTGCCTGTATACTCACCCTGAAGAGCGTAGTCGCTATCCACTTTAGCTGGGTCGGTAATCTTGGGGCCTGCGGCATTGGCAGTGACGACGCCGCCAATCAGAAGTGCCACAGCCATTGCTGTTCGCATCAGTGTACGGTACATATTCTTTGTTCTCCTGAAGTTAATCCCTACGAAGTAGGGCTGGGACTTTGATTCATTATTGGATTCATTGTCGGATTAACCTTCTATGTTTAATATGAAGGAAAGCTATATTTTGGTTCCTCCCGCCCCATCTTGCAAGCAACCCCGACCCCTCGTAGCTATTTTCCATGAAGATCACAATTGAGTATTACGGCATCCCGCGACAACGTGTCGGTATCGCCCGGGAATTTTATGAATTTGATGGCGAGGAAATGGGTATTCATGACGTAATCCGGACAGTCGCCAAGAAGCATCCCGCGTTCGAGAAACACTGCATGGATGGTGACATTCTCAACAAGCATATGGTGGTCAATCTGAACGGGAACCAATTTTTTCAATCCGAAGATGGTCTCGCTCGCGATGGAGACGCGTTGTTAATCCTCTCAATGGATGCGGGAGGATAAAGTGAGCACAGCGAACGGTTATCATCAGCAATATCTGGAAGTTAATGTGTCCACTGGCACGGCAACGCAACATGAGCTGGACACCGCCGTCTTACAACAATCGATCGGAGGAAGTGGACTTGGCACACACCTTTTACTTGAGCATGAATCATGGAAACACGATCCGCTTGCGTCCGAAGCGAGTATCGTTTTCGCATTTAGCCCACTGGTTGGTAGCCCGTTAACCACTAGCGCTAAATTTGCCGTTGTTAGTCGAAGCCCGCTTACCGGACGAATTAACGACTCTCTAGCCAGCAGTACGTTCGCTATCGCCGGGAAACGTACGGGGAACGATGCGCTGCTAATTAAAGGACGAGCCGTCTCGCCATCGATTCTGGTTATCGAGGAAAATCATATCAGCCTCAAACCCGCTGATCACCTGTGGGGGCTTCCGGCTGAAGACGCGGAATTACAACTACGAGAGGAATTTGGCAATAACTTCTCCTTTGCCGTCATTGGGCCCGCTGGCGAAGAGCTCGTGCGGTACGCTACCATCTCCCATAGCGGACGTCATGCAGGTCGAGGAGGCAGCGGTGCTGTCCTTGGATCCAAGAACATCAAAGCGATTGCTGTTCGAGGAAATAAAAGAGCTGCCTGGCACGACACCGCAGGGCTCATCGAACAGGCGCGTGATCTGTCACAACGCTCCTTTGGCCCGGCGACCGAAAAATACCGGGAACTAGGTACGGCAGCCAATGTATTGGTTTTTAATCGGCTTAACTGCCTACCGACACGCAACTTCCAAAAAGGTTCATTCGAAAAAGCCGAAGAGCTGTCGCCCGAAGCGATGAACATAGCTCGCGAAAAGATAAGAGAAAGTTGTGCGGCCTGTACCATCGGGTGTACTCACGTCTACTCGATCCCCGTCGACGGGCGGCCATCTCGCACTCGTATTGAATATGAAAATCTATTTGCATTAGGGCCACTCTGCGAAGTGAGTGATCAACAGACGGTGCTACAAGCCTCTCAGCTTTGTGATCATTACGGTCTTGATACCATCAGTACCGGCGGGACAATTGCCTTCGCCATGGAGTGCGTGGAACGGGGATTTCTTAATGAAAGCTGGTTAACATTTGGCAGCGGTGACGCACTACTGCAAGCCATCCACATGATCGGTCGCGGGGAGGGTATTGGTGTAAGGCTCGCTCTGGGAAGCCGCGCATTGGCGTTAGAACTAGGCAAGAACACTATTGCCTTTGCCCCTCAAGTAAAAGGGCTGGAACTTCCCGGCTATGAACCCCGAGCTCTCCAAACAATGGCACTCGGTTTTGCCGTGGGAACCCGTGGGGCCGACCATAACCGTAGTGGAGCCTACGAAGTCGACTTCTCAGAAGAGGTTGACCGTCGCAATGCCAAGGTCCATCAGGCTCGCCTGGCCGTGGAAACGGAGGACAAGGCGGCTATGATGGACTCCCTTATTCTCTGTAAATTCCTGCGTGGCGTTTTCGACGATTACTTTTCCGAATGTGCTACCATGCTCAACCTCATTACGGGCTGGGGATTAAAGGCCAATGACCTAATCGCCATCGCAAAAGCAATTATTGACGCCAAAAAACGATTTAACATCCTATGCGGGTGGTCTCCCGAAGAAGATACACTGCCCGAGCGTATGTTAACTTCGGCATTAGAAGACGATCGTGACGCAAAACTAAACCGAGAAACTCTTGAAACACTCGTGAAAGCTTACAATTTAGAACGCGGCTGGAACGAAGCCGGCTTTCTACCCGGGACCTCAGCAGGACCGTAGGAAGGCTACCAGACTCTCAACGGCGAGGTCCATATTCTGTTCGAGCGTTCGCCCGGATTTTTTTCGAGGCTTAAAGCTATGGTCACCATCGGCCAGCCAGACTTTTTTAATTTGGGAAGGAAGATTCATCCTCTTCACTTCGTCTTGATTGCCAAACGTATCGCGTTCACCCTGGATAATCATCGCCGGTACTTTAATGTCTACAAGATGAGTAGTTCGAAGTTTGTCTGGTTTCCCAGGTGGATGAAAAGGGTAGCCCAGGCATATCAACGCACCGACGTATTCAAGATGAGTAGACATCGAAGCAATTCGACCACCCATCGACTTACCACCAATGGCCAGCTTTTGCCCTGCCTTTAATGGCGTGCCTACATTCCGGACAACATCTTCCCAGGCAATCAGAAGCTTGTTCATAGCGTCCGGCGGTCGCCGTCTGCCTTCCTCAACAGCACGTACCATATAGGGGAAATTAAAGCGCCCGACGCGCACGCCTTGTTTAGAAATGGCCTCTGCCACATAACGCATAAACGGCGAATCCATTCCCGCTCCAGCACCGTGAGCTAACACCAAGGTCCATTCTGCCGACTTTGGGCCATTCCATTGTAAAGAAGGCATGCTGATTATTTCACGCCAGGTGCCGCGACAAAGGAAAGGACTTCTGCACCATCTTCCGTATTCCAGATTTTAACCGCACCATCAAAGGCTCCGCCGACAATACGCTTGGTTCCTTCATGAAAGGAAGAAGACAACGTCCAGTCCGCATGGCCACCATAATTGCGAATTTCTTTCTGAGTCGCCGCGTCAATCTGTCGAATTGTTTTGTCTGCGGACGAGGTAGTGATCATTCCACCTATCTTTTCCAGTTTGTATACTTCGCCGCCCAGGGCAAGCTCACCAACTTTTTTGGCATCGGCTGAATTCCACCAATGTACTTTATTGTCGCCACCAGCAGTATAGATCTGATTGTTATCCGGGTGGAACGTTACCCCTTTGACTGGGTTGTTGTGGCCACTATAAGTCACCAGCAATTCACCCGTTTCAACATCAAACAACTTCGCGGTCTTATCGCGAGAACCAGAAGCCAAACGCTTTCCTTCGTTGTCCCAGGCTATCGCCATAATCCAGTCTGAGTGACTGGAAATGGTCCGAATAAGATTGCCTGCGGGGAATTCATAAATGCGAATGGAGCTGTCCGCACCAGCCACGGCCAATCGATCTCCAGCAGGATTAAACTGCACATCAAGTACGACATCCGAAGTCGTTCCCACCACGGACACTAATTCTCCACTGGTAGCATTGAAAATACGAGCTTCCCCCAGCCGTCCGGGAGCTCCGCCCGCGGCCACCAGATGCTGCCCATCTTTGCTAAAGCGAAGGGCGAAGGTACGTTGACCAACGTTTTGAATTCGCTTAAACAAGGACCCATCAGCTGTGTTCCATAAAACCACTTCGTGATATCCACCCGTGACAACCTGACTTCCATCCGGATTAAACGCGACCGCCGTGATCGGGACACTTCTGGGATAGGTTGCTGGTGGTACGGGATGAGTTGGTGCCGGCACGATCGTCGCGAGAGGCGCTTTCGGGTCGTCGGAATCATACTTGGCACCCTCGGTGATCCATTTCTCGAGCAAGGTAACTTCTTCCGCCGATAAGGGCTCCCCTTCAAGAGGCATTCGCTCGAATTCGTCTTCTGACTTAATACGTCTTAGTGACTCACTTTCGTCGTGATTTGCGGCTGTAATAGCTGCAGCCCCTGAGTCTCCTTCCCGTAAAAACCGCTCAAAGGTATCCACTCGATATCCACCCTCAGCCTTCTTGGGCCCATGGCAGGCAAGGCAGTTATTGATAAGAATTGGAGCAATATCAGCCTTAAAGCTGGCAGCTTCCTGAGCGTTAGCAAATGCAGGCAGTAATGACACAACACAAATAGTTTGGAGAACTCTATTCATTAGAATGATGTTACTTTCAATTTTTTTCTTAGTGCTGGAAGAGGAATTCGTTGGTGTTGAGAATCGCCCAGCAAATATCTTCCAAGGCCTCCACTCGATCTTCCTTGGACGCAATGTGATCTAAGCTTGCCTTTAATTCAGTTTCGCTTGGGTTCCGGCAAACTGCCAGATTATACAACAGCGTGATAATCTGACTATTGTCTTTACCGTCTGTCATGGATCGGCGAAAAGAGTTAGTTTCGCTCTTGAGTTTGTTGTAAATCAGGGGGCCATTAAAGAACTGGATCGCCATACTCAGGTTGGACTCATTTGTTCGCTCACAGGCACAAACAGTCTGCCGCTCGGGTTGCCCAAAAATCTTCAGGAATTCATTATTCACTAGATCGGGAGCTGGCAGATGAGTTGCCTTCGTTCCGGCTGGCAGGCCACCGAATGTTTCCGCGACCTGTGTGACGTGACAAATGGCATCCAATAACTGCTCCGCCGATAATAGACGTGGCTGGTAGTGCGAAAAATATTTCGTGTCATCTTCATTAAAGTCGTTTGGCTGATAGCTGGTTTGATAGGTACGGCTCTTGAGAATCGTTGCCAAGATCGCTTTGCGATCATAACCGTTCTCAACAAAATCTTTGGCGAGCTGGTCAAGTAGCATAGCGTTACTCGGGGGATTTGTATCACGGAAGTCATCTGCAGGCTCTACAATTCCTCTTCCAAACACCTGACTCCAGATTCGNTTCACTTCAATCTTTGCAAAGAAAGGGTTATCCGGCTTCGTTAACCAACTGGCAAAGTCCAAACGACGGTCAAATGCATTGGGATTCTCGATATCGCCCTGGCCCGGGACCCATGGCTTCATTTTTTGTTGGGTACGAGGCTGCGTTACTTCACCACTCTGTGAAACATAAATGAACATTTCATTGGTTCGCTTCGTGTTAGTGCGCTGAACTCGATTGAAGAAGGCAGCCATGCCATAGTAGTTATCCTGAGTCCAACGCTCAAACGGGTGATTGTGACATTTAGCACACTGCAGTCGGGCTCCCAGAAAAACCTGTGAAATGGTTTCAACACAATCGTTCATATCCTTAGATGTTCGGTAAAAGTTGGCTGCCGGATTGCTAAAAGTACTACCTGTCGCCGTCAACAGTTCGGTAGCGAACTCATCATATGGTTGATTTTCGCGAAAAGACCGCTCTACCCACCGATAATACTTGTAGACACCTTCGTTCGTGACCTGGCCACTCGTTAAGCGAAGCAAATCACCCCATTTTAGCGCCCAGAATTTTGAATATTCGGGACGCTCAAGCAGTCTATCGACAATCTTAGCTCGTTTTGCGGGATCTACGTCTTCNGCAAAGGCAGTTACTTCTTCCAACGAAGGCAGGATGCCAATAACGTCCAAATAGACCCGNCGAACAAACTCTTCATCCGTACATAAATCNGAGGGTAAATACTTGAGCTGCTTGAGTTTTTGATCAACAGCGACATCAACATAGTTGTTTACCTGNGGGTCGTTCCAAACGAAATCCTCNACCTCTTCAACAAATGTAATGAAGCTCGATTCAATAAACTCCAGATAGCGAACCACCACTGCCACCTCACCACGCTTTAACCCTTCCACGAAACCATTGCGATCGACATCCGCGACTTCAACATCTGAGCTGGAGTACACAGCCAATGGCGTAACGTCTCGCACTCTTCCATCTGAATAGTGCGCCCAAACGCTCAACTGTTGCTGAACAGCTGGCTTCTTGAGAACACGGCCTGACTTTGGATAAACTTCAATTTTCACAGGCCGAGCAGCATCCGCGACATCCATCTTACAGCCTTCCTCGATCCAATCACGAATCACCGCATAGGCAGGATCGTCCACACGAATCTGTCTACCACCACCGTGAGCCACTTTCATCAGTGGCTTAAGCAGCAGCAGGCTGTTATCGGGATCGAGGCTATTGGTCCGCCGACCAAAATCTTCACGAATTAATGTCAACTCGTCCAGCTTTGGGTCAAAGGCTCGTAGTGATAGACGGAAGCCTCCTTTACCACTTGGTGAACCATGGCAGGCTCCGGCGTTACAGGAATTTTTACTGAGTGCAGCAAGTGTGTCATAAAGGAACGAAACCGGCTGTGGTTCCTGCTGATTAGCCACCACAACTTTGACTGGTGCTGTCTTCCCTTCAAACTCAACATTTAGCGAACCTTCGCCATCCGCTTGGGGATANGCCACGGAACCTTTGACAATCGCCACATCTGCATTAGCCGTCGTGATTGTCGCGACTCGGGTTAGGTCCTGGATAGAACCATCTACATAGTAGCCTGTAACAAGCAACTGCGCCTGTTCGCGAACACCGGTCAGTTGCACTTCCGCCGGGTAAACTTCAATGCGATCGAGCTCAACGTCTGCGGCTCGCAAGCTGTTCGTGGACCAACCGCCCAATAACATCCCAGTAATGATCAACACATATGTTCGTCGTAGTTTGCCCAATTGCATTTCTACTTTTCCTCTAAAGGTTNTTCCGCGGCTTTTACTTCAACAGCAATAGCAGCACTGACCGCCGACACATCTTTGCCGGCGTACTTTGATTTNGCTGAGACGGTAATNCCATCTGTCTTGGCAACGGCGGCATCCGCGGCTGCAATAATTTCAACTTCGAGTTCTGTTTGATCGGCCGCAATGGTCAATTCAGCTGGCACCGTGACTTTGTCGGGCAGNCCAGCCAGTGTCAATGTAATAACTTCAGCGGTTGAACCGGGGGCGCGAACAATGGTAATCAATGCTTTTTGACTCGCTCCCGGAATAATAGCAACCTCAAGCTTAATTGAGACCGATAGTGGATCAACCACTTTGATCGGCACACTCCGTTTTACGAACTGTAGGTGACCCGCATGTTCAGCATAAGCTTTCACCGCAAACGCTTTTTCATCGGCTAGATCGGCGGGGACAGTTACGGTAATCGTGTGAACACCTTTGTCCGCTTTATCCGCCACTGTAATTCCTTCAGGTACATCTTCAAACATACGTGACAAAGCACCTTTAAAATCCTTATGTTTGCTGGCCGTTGACATTTGGATCGTTGCCGTGGTTTCACCGCGGGCAACATAAACCGCTTCCGGCTCAAACTTAGGCTCGAAAAACTCTTCAATAGCNGGCACNGTCGCGTACTGCACAACACCCTGCAGGAATGAGTAGGGATANGTGACGGCTCCGAACTGGGTTCGCGTCCAATCTCTGGAAGTCAAAGGTACCTGAGTGACCTGACCATCGATCTCAGCTTCACCAACAATCTCCATGTTTACAAAATCACCTGCTTTCGTTTCCGTTGAGAATTCCAACAGGAGAGTGATTTCTTTTCCATCCTTAGCGACAACATTGTTATGCCAGGTAACTCCCGGAATCTCNGTCTTAGATTTAATCGTGATCGGACCTGCATATCCATCNCGAGCCACGGTGATGGGAACTTGAAAACCACCTTTCCCTTCATCTACGACAAAGCGATTCCGAGTTGCTTTGTCATTCTTTAACGTCAACGTAAACGAATTACCAACCGCTGATTCGACAACATAAGCATATTCGTCACCGCCTCGCTGAAGCAATTCACTGGTTTCCAANAGGTACTCACCATCTTCCGGAACACTCCAGGCAACGAGAAATTCATTCTCGGGATTAATCGGCGCGGCAGCGAGNTGGCTTCCATCGGTTTTAAGAATACGGAAATTNACAACCGCGGGTGATCCCAACTTGAGTGANTGCCCTGAAAACCGAAGNCGCTGCCCTTTCTTCGCATTGAACTTGAAATAGTCTTTATCTCCCGGCTGCTGGAACACNCCACTCGCGCCACCGGGGAATGCCGCCGTAGTTGCCTGCGCAATTTCGTCGTTCGGCTCCGTTTCGACNGTCTGAACACCGCTGCTAGCTCGAGCTCGTGCAAAACCGGAAATCGTGCCATTGGGGATTTTAGCTCCTGCTCGGATCTCATCCCCCGCCAGTGTAGTTCCCAAAACAACCTTCGCTGTTAGCCCGCCAGCCCCTGCTCCGCTAAAACTAACATCGCGGTCCCCGCCGATCTGCACTGAAGCCGGCAGAGTTGTCGTGGCAAGTGGAANCTCTCCAATTCGCACGTAATAAGGAAGGTTACCGGCGTACTTACTATCCAAAACCTCCACCGCGTACTGACCATCGGCTGGAACCTTTACCTGTAGTCGAGCATCCGCCCCCAAACCATCACTATCATCCGCAAAAGCCAACTCTGTTCCATCAGCCGCTAACAAACGTACAACTGGATCCATCGCAGAATTAATTCGAGCGGCTAGAACGTCCACAGAGATCACCTGCCCTGCCTTGGCTTCAAACTTGAAATGATCCGCNACGGTTCCACTCGAAGAAGCCTGCACCGCGGCGGGCAATGTAATCAACGCAGCATCAGACAATGAGTTATTTGGAGATGGTTCTGCGATCACAGGCGCGTCTTCGATAACCACAAGATAAAGCTGACTAACGCCGGTANCGCCCGCAACTGAAATTGCACCAACTCCTACACCCACATTTTCAGTTAGCTTGAGTCGCAGCTTAGCAGTGGTTGCATCATCTGCCCCTTCCGAANTCGGTAGAACCTCCACTTNNGCAGGAAAGCTTGTCCAGATTTTGAGCGGTGAGGTGAGTTCGGTTCCACCCAGACTGACTTCCGTCGTCGCACCTGGCTGTAAACCAAGTGGAGTCACGGACGAAATGTTGGGAGCGGCTTTCACCGTTGTGGCCATTAAAAGTAATAGCCCAACAAAGATGGGAAGCAGTCGTCGGAATTCTTTCATAACGGCGCCAGGTGAACTTTTAAAAAAGGTAGGATGCATATANGGTGGGCTTTACTNNATCTTTATTTTAGATAGTCCAAANACCACCCGTCAAACTTACGATTTCCAAATTTTCACTTTTGACCCCGNTGAAAAGATGCCTTCGATGCCGCAAATATCCAAAAATATTCTATTTTGTTTTTTATTCCTTTGGTTTGCTTTACCAACGAAGGGTCAAACTAAACAAAAAATAACGATTACCAGCTCGTTAGATGAGTCTAAACAACCTTGTTATTTCATTCTTCCTAAGGATTATGACNAGGATAAATCACAGCGATACCCGGTTCTAATGGCACTTCATACGTGGAGCAACTCCGTTGAACAAAAAAATACTGATTGGGAAGCAGAAGCATACAAACAAGGTTGGATTTACGTCTTTCCACACTTTCGAGGGCCAAACAANCATCCGCAAGCCTGTGGAAGTAAAATTGCTCAGCAAGATATTCTCGATGCCTTAGCTTATGCGAAATCAGCTTATCGCACTGACAACCGACGTATTTACCTAGCGGGAGTTTCCGGTGGTGGTCACATGACCATGCTCATGGTGAGTCGCCATCCTCAATATTGGACTGCGGCAAGTGCTTGGGTGGGAATTAGTGATCTAAGCAAATGGCATCGCAAACATGTGAAGACCAAATATGGGATGATGATGCGAGCAAGTTGTGGCGGTGCGCCAGGAGCAAGCGATGCCGTTGATAAGCAATATCAAGAACGTTCGCCCATTCACTACCTGGCGAACTCAACACGAGTGCCGCTCGATATCGCTACCGGCATTTATGATGGCCATACCGGATCGGTTCCGATTTCACACTCACTGGAAGCATTCAATATGATCGCCAAAGCTACCCGACAACGACTTATTACAACTCAAGAGATGCAGTTGCTCAGTACACCGAATGGCCGTCTCACCACTCCATTGGCCTCTGACAAAGTTACTGATCAGGCATTAGGCCGCGCAATTTACCTCCGCCGGTATGCCGCTCTAAGTCGAGTTACGGTTTTTGAAGGCGGTCATGAAGGCATTGCGGAAGCTGGAGTTGATTGGCTCGCTCGCTTCCAAACGAACGACCTAGGCCAAAATGTTAAAGTAGACGGAAATAAACAAAGCCAATGAATGACAATCAAACGTCCATCGCAAAACAACACAACCGTGATGCCTGGAACCGCATGGTCGCCGGAAAAAAGCGCTTTACAAAACCCGCNAAAGATGAGGACCTTCATCAACCGCTTCACACGGTTGATGCCATTGGCTGGCTAGGTGGTGACATTACCGACAAGAAAGTCCTTTGTCTTGCTGCCGGAGGAGGGCGTCAAAGTGCTATCTATGCTGCCACCGGGGCAAAAGTAACGGTGGTCGACATCTCACCTGCCATGCTCGAGTTAGATCGAGAAGTGGCCGCNGAAAGAGGAATCGATCTGCAGGTCGTGGAGACTTCAATGGATGACCTGTCGATGTTCACCAATCAAGCGTTCGACATCGTCGTTCATCCCGTAAGCACCTGCTACTTACCATCGCTTTCCAAAGTCTTTTCAGAGATTGCGCGTGTCACCATTCCTGGTGGTCTCTACATCAGTCAACACAAACAACCAACCAGTCTACAAACCGGGATGAAGCGTTCTCAAAATGGTTATGAACTAATCGAACCTTACTACCGAACAGGGCCACTACCTCCAGTCCAGGGAACTCGCCTGCGCGAAGACGGCACGATGGAGTTCCTGCATCGGTGGGAAGAAATTATCGGCGGAATTTGCCGTAATGGATTCGTCATTGAAGATCTCNTCGAACCATTTCACGCAGATCCAAACATGCCGCGGGATAGTTTTGGAGATCGCTGTTGCTATACCGCACCTTATGTGCGGATTAAGGCACGGCGTAATGGAATGAAGATAGAGACAACACCGGTAAACAAGATCTTTTTGCCAGAGTAATTGCAGAACAGCAAATACCCTAATAAAACTAGATATAAGAGTCTCGATACTATTAACTCTTCCAGGCAAGGATACTAACCGTGGCAGATAAACCGATTCAGGAACTTGTATCATGTATGGGGCAACCAGTCGCCGGTAACCCAACACAGTTCATGATGGAGCGTGCTTTCGAAGATTGTGAATTAGATTGGCGTTATCTAACGCTGGAAGTTCCTGCAGAAAACTTAAAAGATGCCATGGCTGGTTTCCGTGCGATGGGACTTCGTGGTGGTAACTTCACCATTCCACACAAGGTTGAAGTCATCCAGTATCTCGATGGACTCAGTGAGGCGGCAGAGCGAATGGGAGCTGTAAACTGCGTCAATGTCGTCGATGGTAAACTGATCGGAGAAAACACTGACGGAAAGGGNTTTGTCCAGTCATTAAAGACATTAGTTGAGCCGGCAGGCCAAAANGTTGTGATCNTCGGCGCCGGTGGAGCGGCCCGTGCAATCTCAGTGGAGCTGGGACTAAACGGTGTCACTGACATTACCATTGTAAATCGAACGGAATCTCGTGGGCAGGAACTTGTCGACATACTAAACAACATCGACGACGTAACAGCAACTTTAAACGTCCTGGACGGCGACTATGAAGTGGATGAGGATGTCAACGTTGTAATTAACGCTACTTGCATTGGTCTCGGCGACGCTGAAGCTCNCGTTCCATTGGACGTAGAGACGCTTTCNTCCCAGATGGTAGTTGCCGATGTCGTATTTAACCCACCCATGACTCGTCTATTACGTGATGCCCAACAACGTGAATGTCGTGTCCTCGATGGATTGGGCATGCTCGTTAATCAGGCGGTCATCGGCTTTAACATCTGGACCGATGTTGACCCGCGACCTGAAGTCATGCGAGAAGCACTTGAAGAATATCTGGAGATCTAAGCTGTTTTATGACCCCCGGTATTTTTATAACTGGAACCGACACCGATGTTGGTAAAACCTACNTCGCTGCGTTAATTGCTAAACAGTTGCATAAGCAGGGTGTTAATGTGGGTGTTTATAAGCCCGCAGCGAGTGGCTGTACTGATAACGGCGACAATATGCTCTTCAGTGAAGACGCGGATGCGNTATGGAATGCCGCCGGACAGCCCGCTACAGTCAACCATGTTTGTCCGCAAATGTTCCGGGCACCACTGGCTCCACATTTATCCGCGAGAGCAGAGGGCAAGGAGATACATCGGGAATTACTCGTTCAGGGAATCGAATACTGGCAGGAAAACTCTGATTTTATTATTGTCGAGGGAGCCGGTGGTCTAATGTCTCCTATCAGTGATGACGACTTTGTCGCTGATCTTGCCTATGAGTTTGGCTTTCCGCTTGTTGTTGTAGTAGCAAATAAGCTTGGCTGTATTAATCATACGCTGCAAACACTTGTCACCGCTGCGGCTTACGAGGATGGAATTTCGATTGCCGGTATTATCCTTAANCAGGTAATCCCGCCAACGCCNGACGACCAAAGTCTGGATTCCAATCCAGCTGAGATTGAACGTGTTTGTATTCCTCCTGTTCTGGCAACGGTCGATTTCGANCAGGGATTGAGTCGGGAAATCGACTGGCTGAAATTGGTGCAGCCGTAATTAATCTCGCAATTGTCGATTGCGCCCCNAGCGTGATAGACTAGGCATATGGACACCGAGCAACTCATCACAATTCTGGATTCTGCGGCCGTCGCACACGAGTGGTTTCAGTCACTAACCATCAAAGATATGCGACAAGCTCATGATGCGCTAACTGCCATCGCCGAGTCCGGAATGACACTCGATCTTGTAGCCATCACCGCCACTCAACTCGAAAACGCCTTGCCTCAGACGGCCAGGCCAGATCAGGCGTTAAGTTATCTGGCCAAGTTTGCCACTCTGTCTCGTAGTCCCATCGCTCTCGGATCTCTCTGGGAACGCGATCACGCTGCTTTGCCAACCTTGCTNGTNATGTTCTCAGCAAGTACACAAATTGCTGAATTGCTTATGCAGGATCCTGAGGGCTATGACCTGCTANGAATGACGGACGGGCAGCCCGTCGATCGCAACATCCTGATAGACGAAATACGCNCNGAAGTTCTCAGTCTCACCGGCGATCCGGATATTTCAGAACAGCTTGAGCGTATTCGCAATCGGGAATTATTAAGGATTGCTTATGGAGATCTGGTGATGAACCAAACTCCTGATGTTGTTGCTAATCAAGCCTCGATTCTTTGCGAAGCNTTGTTACACAGCGTTGTTGAATTGGCATCACTCAAAGCGATCAAGNAACATCAATTGGANGCTCAAGACGCGACNGGNTTAAATTTCTCGCTCATCGCACTGGGCGACCTTGCCGGCAGCCAACTCAGCTACGGGACAACACTCNATGTCTTTCTTATCTTCCAATCTGTNTCAGGAAAAAAAGAACTTCATGAGCCGTTTTACCAAATGCTCCTTAATGATGCCGTCAATTTTTTAACTTTGGCCAGCGGCATTAGGTTGCTAGATATCAATTTCAGCTTTCCGTTNTCTCCCCAGACTTCCACGACGGTCACTCACATTAATGACGCCATTCGTTTTCTGGATTTTTCGGGCAGAACCTGGCAACGGCAGGAATTAATAAACGCCCGGACTATTGCAGGTGACTTCCGGCTTGGNCATCGGTTCCTCCAACATATGGAAAAATGGATCTATCGCCGTTATCTCAACCGAGCCGATATTACGGGGATCAAAGCTCAAAAAAGACGCCTGCACCGTTGGGAAGAATGCGACCAACGAGATGTTGTCAACTCTCCAGGCGGTATCCGCGAAATCAACTTCGTTATTCCCTTCCTACAACTCATCAATGGGGGAAATTTTAGCGACATTCGTGTTCGCGGCACACTGCCCGCGATCTATCAACTTCATAAAGCCCGCCTGTTATCACAAGAAGAATCCAATGTACTTCGAGATTCTTATCTTTCGCTAAAACGGATTCACCATCGACTGCAAACTCTCAAGGACGTCACAGCCACTGCTATTCCACAAGATCAAACACAACTAGCGGCTCTTGCACAAAGCCTGGGTTATGAGGGTGCAGCCGCCGTGGAAACACTACAAAATGATACGACGCATTTGTTGAATGTCAGTCAGCAAATCATCGATCGGCTGCTTGAATCTTCATTTGATGACGAACAGGAAGCCGAACCAGAAGTGGACCTTATTCTCAATCCAGAACCGAGCGAAGAAATGCTGCGGGAGGTACTGGCAAAGCATAACTTCAAAGATGTTCACGCCTGCTATCAATACCTTATGGACTTGGCGACCGAAAGAATTCCATTTCTCTCCACCAGACGTTGTCGGCATTTTCTGGCCATGATCGCTCCCAGATTACTAGAATCCATCGCACAAACTCCAGATCCGGATAGGACGCTGGCTAATCTCAGCACTGTCAGTGATTCACTTGGCGGGAAAGGTGTTTTATGGGAGTTATTTCAGGTCAATCCGGCCACACTAAATCTATCTGTGAAGCTATGTTCCAACAGTCCCTATCTGATCACCATTCTTACAAGCTATCCGGGGATGATTGACGAACTGTTGGACTGTCTAATTCTAGATCAGTTGCCTACAAAGCAATCTCTGCAAAAGGTAATGAGCGCACTCGTGAAAGGGGCTCAAATTGAGGGACAGGAATTAATCGATGTGATTCTTGCCTTCAAGCATGCCCAGCACCTTCGAGTGGGTGTTCGCGAAATTCTAGGCAAAGACTCGCTAGTAGATTCGCATAGGGCTCTTTCAGATATTATTGAAATCTGCCTGCAGGAGATTTCAAACGAACATTATCGACAGTTAGTAGAGAAGCACGGACAACCCATTATTGAGGGTGGTTCACTTCATGGAGAAAACGCAACGCCTATCCTGGTGGGCCTCGGGAAACTTGGTGGGCGAGAACCAAACTTCCATAGCGATGTCGATGTGATTTTTCTTTACGAAGGCGAAGGCAATACGCAGCCTATCAAACGCGATCACAAAATCCGTCCTACGTCGAATCATCATTTCTTCAATGAATGGGCTAAGCGAGTTTTACAAACTGCAACCAGAACTCGTCCGCATGGCCGGTTGTTTGACATGGATAGCAAACTTCGTGCCACGCATCAGCATGCTCCTCTAGCGATTTCACTGGACGATTACGAAACTTATCTGAAAGGGGATCGAATTCCTTTATGGCAATCTATGGGCCTTTGTAAGGCCCGGGTCTTATTTGGTACTGACACGGCGAAATCCCGTATTCAAACGCTCATTGTTAAAACTATTGCTGCAANTAATCAGAAACCCCGGCTAAAGTCGGAGATTTATCAGGCACGACTGGACTCTGAACAGGGGGCGACCGACCGAAATCTCAAACGATTCCAGGGCGGTACGATGGACATCGAATATATCGTTCAGATGCTACAACTCCTGAATGGAACCGCGGAGGACATTCAACAGCCNGGAACCTTACTGGCACTTCAGAAGCTACAGGAACATGGGCTGTTAAACGAAGATGATACAACGGCACTAAGTAANTCTTATCTGTTTTTACGACGAGTAGAGTCGGGATTACGATTAATGGACACAACACATCGACATGATTTGCCCGAGCACCCCTTGGAACTGGAAAAACTCGCNTCCCTACTCGGTTACGAAAGCCCNCAGTCTCTCGTGACGGTTTGCCGCCGCTATCGACGTGACAANCGTCAGCGATTCGAAAAAATCTTTAACCGTTAAGAATCGATGTCAAGCAATCACCCAGACGNCATCATTGTTGGAGCCGGGGGTAGCGGCTTAGCTGCGGCAGTTTCCTGTGCCGAAAACGGTCTCTCGGTGATTGTGTTGGAAGCATGTGCTCANCCAGGCGGAACCACCGGGATCGCTGTCGGTTCGTTTACTGCNGCAGCGACTGAATTTCAACGCCAACAAGGTATTGAAGATTCCTCCGATCTGCATGCATTAGATCTTGTCGGCTTCGCACCCGCTGAAATCGAGAGTCACAACAACGAGACTCAACGCACGTTGTTTACTAAGCATGCAGCAGANACTCTGAGTTGGCTACAGACCCATGGGATNCAGTTTGTCGGGCCAGCTGNCGAACCTCCTAATACCCAGCCCCGCATGCACAACGTGATTCCNGGNNCCAAAGCGTATATTGCAAGATTACAATTAGCCGCAAGAAAGCNAGGTGTACAAATACTTCCTAACGCCACCGTTCAACGACTATTAACCAACGGGCGTTGTGTTTCGGGAGTCGAATACGAAAATGGGAGCGGNGCATTGCAAACAAGGCAGGCTAAACATGCCGTCGTGTTGGCTGCCGGTGACTATGCCAACAATCCGGAACTAATCAAACGCTTNAAAGGNCCTGGCTATGAAAATATTGAGGGGATCAATCCTCATGCGAGAGGCCTTGGNCATCTCTTAGCTGAAAGCGTTGGCGCAAAACTAATCAACATGGACATCACGTATGGCCCGGAACTCCGATTCATCGCCACCGCCCGACGCCCATTTCAACAGTGGCTNCCAACCGCTGGGCCGCTGGCNAAATTNCAACATTGGATNGCTCGGGTTTTACCGGAGTGGATATTCCAAATCATTATCAAACGCCTAATGGTCACCTGGCAACATCCTGAAGACGCATTATTTGAGCAGGGAGCAATTCTGATTAATGAAAACGGAGAACGCTTTTGTAATGAGAAGGAAGCGACAACCCGAAACATTGCCGTCTCGAACCAAACCAATAAGCGGGCCTATATCCTAATGGGGCCCGTACAAGCCCGAAAATTTTCACAGTGGCCCCATTTCATTTCCACGGCACCGGACATTGCTTACGCGTACACCGACGACTACCTCCGGCTACGTCCTGATATCTGTACTAAATTCCACACACTCGCCGACCTCGCAAAGACAAACAATATCAACCGCAAACGCCTAACCAATACTGTCAACGAGGCTTTCAATGAGACTCTGGGCCCGTGGGTCTTGCTGGGGCCAGTCAAGTCATATTTCACCACTACCGAAGGTAGTCCAGCCATTAATGAGGATTTACAGGTGCTGAGAAAAGACGATAGTGTGATCGACGGCCTGTATGCGGTTGGTCAGTGTGGCCTCAACGGCATGATTCTTTGGAGTCATGGCTGTCACATCGCCTGGGCCATGACGAGTGGCCGATTAGTAGGCAAAGCCATTGCCAAAACGTGAAGATCTGATTCTTCGGTCCAATAAAAAACGCGAGTTGTCTCCAACTCGCGTGCTTTAACCGGTTGAGATTGCGTTTTAGTCGAGAAAGCCGACAAGTTCCTGACTACGACTTGGCTGCTGCAATTTTCGAACAGCTTTTGCTTCGATCTGACGAATTCGCTCGCGAGTGACCTTAAAGATATGTCCCACTTCTTCGAGCGTATAGCTATAACCATCACCCAAACCGTAACGCAATTTAATAATCTCGCGTTCTCGATAACTTAAAGTCTTCAGCACTCGGCCAATTCGATCACGAAGCATTTCCTGAGACGCTCCTGAGGCAGGACTCTCAGCATCACCATCGGGCAGCAAGTCACCAAACTGGCTATCTTCACTGTTACCAACCGGACGATCAAGGCTGATTGGATAACGACTCATTGCCAGCACGCGGCGTGCTTCTTCAACGGTCGTTTCAGCGCGACGTGCCGTCTCTTCCAATGTTGGCTCACGCCCAAGTTCCTGCACGAGTTGCCGAGATACGTTACGTACTCGAGACATGGTTTCCACCATATGTACCGGAATACGAATGGTCCGACTTTGATCTGCGACCGCTCTGGTAATCGCCTGACGAATCCACCAGGTGGCATAAGTGCAAAATTTGAATCCGCGCCGATACTCAAACTTATCCACCGCTCGCATCAAACCAGCGTTACCTTCCTGAATCAAATCAAGGAAGCTCAAACCACGATTGCGATATTTCTTAGCGATCGAGACAACAAGTCGGAGATTACCTTCTGACAACTCCCGTTTAGCCTGTTGGTATTCTGCATGGACTGCATTCAGATACTTCACACGATTACGTAGGCTGGTTGGCGTTTCCTGAATCGCAAGCATGATATTGCGATATTGTGACAAGAGGTCACGTTTCCGATGATGATCTTTAGCTTCTTTAGCTTCCTGAAGGTCAACCAATAGCTTGTCGATACATTCACTGAAATCATTCAGGGTGTTAATCATCGGCTCAATACGCTGAGTACGCAGCCCTAGTTCTTCGACCAGGCGAACACAACGGCGACGCCGGCGGCCCAGATTCTTCCAGGCTTCACGACGCTCGGACTTAGAAAACGACTTACTCACTGCTACTCGAAAGTCGCGTTTATTCTGTCGAAGCAAAGTCTCGACTACATCGAGGTTGCCCGGCATACGCCCCATGATTTGTTCTTTTTCCAGGCGATCAGTTACAGAAACCTGAACGGTTCGGTCAAATGGCAACTCCCCAAGGTGCACTCGGCGGAGAATCTTGAACGCCATTTGGAAAACATAATCAGACTCGAGCAGTTTCGCCCGAAAATCCCGACGCGTGTCTTCGATACGTTTCGCCAGTCGAATTTCTTCAACACGAGTTAGAAGTGGGATTTCACCCATCTGAGTCAGGTACATTCGAACCGGGTCATCTGACCAGGATTCCTGCTCTTCTACCTCTGCCAGCTCTTCATCATCGGGTTCCTTGGTGTCTTCAGCCTTCGCATTTTTGCTGGCTTTAGACTTCTGATTTGCTCCATCAGAGTTGCCCGTGCTTTTTTTGAATCCGCTGGAAACGGTTACTTCACTATCTTCTTCAAAATCATCAAGAATTGGATCGTATCTGCTCATACGTTACTCTTGTGTTGTCTAGTATTTTCTCGGATTTAACCAATGGCACTCAATGGCCATTCACCATCGGGTGTCGGACTATGCTCGAGCAATGATATCTCGTGCCTACAAGGTCGTCAAAGTAGAAAATCCATTTGCTACCGGGTTGGACGACATCCAACGAAGTTTAAGCTCTTTCGAAACTCAAACCCTTAACTGACCAGGTCAGTGTGCGATCTGACAGCTGAGAAGTTCAATATGGCATCGGCATTTCGCCGTCGGCTCTCTATTGAACATGATGCTATGCTACCATCAGTTCGACTAGGTGGTGATTCCCGCGAAACATTTCAACCGAATTAACCTGCCTTGACATCGGAGCCGCCTCGTAATAAAACGTTCAGCCCGATTAGCTTGCTAATTCGGTCAGGTTCAACATTCGCAAAGCCTAATACCCAATCAGGATTAGCGAACGGTTTAACCTCACTCGCGGATCCACTATCCGGAATTACCGGATCGTGGCTTCAGCTTTGAAAAACTCGATACGAAGACTTCCTTGGTGTCCGTTCAAATCGAATGTCTCGCTGCTAAGCTCATTCACCTCAAAGGTTGGTGAAACTGAGCCACCGTCATGTCGTTAATTTTAACTACGTCCTATGAAGGGTCTAGTCTCAAAGTCGGAGGATTCCCGAGTGCCGACGATCTTTGAATGCTCAAAGTCGGCGGATTCCCGAGTGCCGACCATCTTTGAATGCTCAAAGTCGGCGGATTCCCGAGTGCCGACCATCTTTGAATGCTCAAAGTCGGCGGATTCCCGA
>PAJC01000081.1 GCA_002705165.1 Planctomycetaceae bacterium
CGTGTTCTGTCATTCTGATAACCATCGGTGTCTGCATAGCGTGATGCCTCTAGCCAATATAACGCCATGTGCTCCCCATAAGCAGAAGACATGAGAAGTTGATCGATGTACTTTTCAATCGCATCCCGACTTTCGTCAGCCAAAACACGTTTGGCATCTTCAAGCGTTGGGGGAAGTCCGGTTAAATCGAAGCTGATTCTGCGAAGTAATGTAGCTTTGTCCGCTTGCACTGTGGGACCTAGACCTTCACTTCGTAACCGGTTGTAGATGTAATAGTCGATTGGGTTACGTGACCAGTTGTCACTACGGTGCGGTTTGATGGTCTCCTTCTGTACAGGTTCGAAGGNCCAGTGTTGTTGNAAGTCAGCACCTTCTTTGATCCACTGNACAAGTAATTGNTTTTGTGAATGNGTTAAAGATTTTTTGGCGTCTGGTGGCGGCATCATTAGATCAGGGTCATCTGAATGGATACGATGAATCAACTCACTGCGTTTTATTTTCCCTGGTGTGATGACCGTCATAGCTGACTGCCTGATATCCAGACGCAGATCAGCCTGTCTAGTGGCATGATCCGGGCCATGGCATTCAAAACAATGATTAGAAAGCAGAGGACGTATTTCTGTATTGAAATCAACTCCCGTTGCGGTGGAGNGAAGTANCACAACGATTANAGGTANACCNCCCCATGTCAGAAGACCGCGCATAAAAAATGAAAGCAACACAGCAGTTCCCGGAGATCTAGAGGTTGGCCAGCGTGTTTGAGCTATCGGCCCAGGTNTCGANATCCACACCAAATCGCTGAATGAGCGACAAGTGNAAGTCNGGTAATACGGTCCCNGGTGNGAACTTGATGTGACGGCCGGGGGTTAAGGTTCCNGCTCCGTGACCACCAAGTAAGATGGGNAGATTNGAGCGGACATGTCCGTTGCCGTCCTTCAGTCCGGAACCGAACAGGACAACAGAATTCTCCAGTAAGNTGGAGCCACCTTCATCGATCTTCTGTAACTGTTCCATGAGATAAGCATATTGTCCAACATAGTACTTCGTTACGGCGGTGTACTCGGACAGCCAATCGTTNTGATTCTTGTGNTGNGAAATGGTGTGATGGTCNCCCTTGAGTCCCATGAAGCCAAAGTTNCAGCGACTAAAACCGTGAGCCAGCATAAANGTACCAACACGNGTGGTGTCGGTTTGCAAAGCCAGAACAAGTAGGTCCATCATCATTTTGACATGTTCATCCCGACGCGCAGGAATACCAGCAGGCGGGCGCACCAGTTCAGGCACGGTCGGTGGGACCCATTCACGAGCGGGGGGGTTCAAGGTGCTATCGATTTGCTTCTCAACATTGCGAACGCTCGATAAGTATTCTTCGATCTTATGTCCGTCGTTCNTACTAGCGCGTTTTTTGAGNCGNTTNGCATCTTCCAACACAAGGTCGACAACACTCCGAAGNTCCTTNGCTTCTTCCACGGCATTTTNGCCTGTTCGGAAAAGGCGGTCGAATGCCACCTGNGGATTGATCTCAGGAGAGATACGTGAGTTAGGTGATGACCAGGATACGGTGTTTGCATAAGCGATTGGAAGTCCAGCACCTGCATTACCCTGCCGCGGAGGTTCNGTTCCTAACACGACAGAAGGGAAGCGTGTCTTATCGNCAGTATGTCTGGCGATAACCTGATCCATGGAAATCCCCAAAACTCCATTTTTCATTTTGATACCGGAAAGGAATCCTGAGGTTGCACCAACGTGGCCGCCGGCACCGGTGTTGTCCAGNTTNGATAGAATACTGACATGGTCACGTAGGTCACGNAGAGGCGAAAGTGACTCGGAGATTTCATAATCTGCGCCTTCACCTTTGACATCCCAGGTGGCAGGGTTCACGCCATTGGGCATGAACAGAGAGACCATCCGCATTGGAGGAGCTACCGCTTCCTTGCCGAACACCGCATTGCTGCTCATGACATCCAGCATTGGCAGCGCAACTGCTGCACCGGCACCACGAAGCATTGTACGTCGTGAAATTTCCCAGTTTTGACTCATTCGACAACCTGCCTAAGCTTTTTGATGTGATGTGGAATTATGTTCTTATATTATCATTTCTCGGCTACTGAAGGCAGGTGTTTTTAACCTGTTTAGTGCGTTGCGAGGTCATTCTTGTCCAAGACACTTTTATCTAGGGTAACTATAATGATTATCTGCTCCCCTTGAATCAGTTATCGTTATTCGAGCTCTTTTGAAGTATAGGTTGTATATGCGATTTTGGCTTTTCTTGTTGATGACCTCCAGTATTGCCATGCCTGGGGTGGCTGAAGATTCTGACCAAAAGACAGAATTCGTAGAAAAAGTACAGCCGCTTTTGAAAAAGTACTGTAACCGGTGCCATAACCCCAAAAAAACAGCCGGCAAAATCGATATTGCTAAGTTTACCGAAGCTACTCAGCTTTTAGCGAATCGTAAAGACTGGCTGAAGATTCTGGAGAAACTGGAAGACGAGGAAATGCCGCCGGAAGAACCATTGCCTACGTTTGACGAAAGGCGGTTTTTGATCGAGTGGATTGACGGTGAGATTAATGAGATTGATTGGTCGAAGGTGAGAAATGCCGGTCATGTTGCGACCGCTCGTCTCTCGCGTCAGGAATATAACAACACCCTGCGGGATCTCTTGGGGGTAGATCTAAACCCGGCACGGGAATTGGGAGAGGATGCTCAGGGTGCGAGTGGTTTTAACAATGATCGTGATAATCTTTTTATAGAACCGGCGATTCTGGAAAAGTATATCAAAGCAGCTCAACAATCAATCGATCAGCTAATTACATTGCGTGATTCTCCGCTCAAACTGCATCTGGAAACAGAAGAGATGTTGATGACGGAACGTAACTCAAAACCAAAAGAATTTGGCTATGTCTTGGATCGTGGACAAATGACTTTGTGGGACTCGATCAAGTTCCCATCGAGTGGATATTATCGTTTTCGGGTAAAGGCCTGGTCGACTGCCGGGCCTACGGGTGCTCGCCTGAGAATTAACGATGAAGTACAGGGGGATATCCGGGTTCCCAGTACCGAGCCGGAGATGTACGACCTGATTGCTTTTGTCGAGAAGGGCACCCATCAGATTGCATGGAATATTCAACAGGGAGATTTCATTGTTAGCGTGCCTAACGAGGAAACCGAAGATAGGGGGGCCCAACCCGAACAGGAAGGGGAAGTGAAGCATAAACATTCTGCTGAGCCGGTCCCTCCGATGAACCAGTGGAGCAATATCGTCACGAAGCGAGCCATGCAAAATCATCCTCGTATGGTTCGAATCGATGGTGAGAATCAGCAAGTTACTCGTCTGCGGGAAGTAATGAATACTAATTTCTATAATGTCCAACGTCCGATCGAGTGGTTGCGATTGCATGGCCCCATGGGCAATAGGTCCGAGCTTCAACGCTTCAAAGGTTATGTTGCCGAGCGGACTGTTATGCTGGATGACGCCAAGCAATTGTTGGCTGGCGCATTAGATATTTCGCTGGAGGATTTGAATTATCAAATCAAGGAACGAAATGAGGCTGCCCTTGCTGACAATAAGATCATCTTGGATTCGGTTGCCAAGGTGAAAGCTCCTGCTCCTCAGAAGCAGCGAGCGGGAAATATAGCGATGGATTTTGTTCAAATCGAAGGGCCGATTTCCTTAAGCCCTGTCGGTGAGACGCCGTTGGTTTTTATTGCTGNGCCGGGTGAGAATAAGTCGGCAGTGATGGCAGCCACCGAGATATTGAGCGTGTTTGCATCGCGCGCATTTCGGAGGCCAGTCGCTGAGCAGGAGTTGACAGCTTACGTGGCATTGTTTGAGCGCGGGTTTAAAGATGTTGAAACATTCAAGAACGCACTGCGACTTCCGTTGACCGCGATTCTGGTATCACCGAACTTCCTATTTAAAGTGGAAGGTAATAGCGAGCAACAGGGTGAGTTCAAATTAAATGACTATCAACTGGCAACAAGACTGTCTTATTTCCTCTGGATGACGATGCCTGATGATGAATTGTTTGGGTTGGCGTTCAAAGGAGAATTATCAAACCCCGAGGTGCTGCGGGTTCAGGTTAAACGGATGTTACAAGATCCCAGGTCTGCGATGTTTACAGAGAACTTCATTAAACAGTGGCTTGAGATCAGCGCAATTGGGAAGACGATTGGCCCGGATCCAAAGAAATTTCCNGAGTTTGATGCGGTGGTTCAGCAAGCCGCGATTACCGAACCTGTTTTGTACTTTGATCACCTCGTACGAGAGAATAAGAGTCTGCTGAAGTTACTCCATTCCAATGAGACATTTCTTAATAAGGCTCTCGCCGAACTCTATGGTTTGAAAGGTGTCGAGCATGAAGAGCTTCAGCTTGTCACTTTGAAAGATCCAAACCGTGGTGGGTTGTTAGGAATGAGTAGTGTTCTTACAGCGACTTCCCTGCCCTTGCGGACTAGCCCGGTCATTCGGGGTAAGTGGGTTCTTGAAACGTTGTTAGGAGATGAATTGCCCCCGCCACCGCCTGATGCCGGGACGTTACCTGACAATGCAGGCGATGTAAAAGGGAAGACTTTACGGGAGCAATTCGAACAACATCGAAATGATGTTGCGTGCCGATCTTGTCATCAACGAATTGATCCGATCGGATTTGGATTGGAGAACTTCGATGCCATCGGAAGGTTTCGCCTGACTCAGGGTGGCAGGCCTATAGATAACTCGGGTGAGTTACCAGATGGCAGGAAGTTCGCCGGTGCCAGTGAGCTCAAGCAAATTCTTTTGGGAGAAAAAGAGAGGTTTGCTCGAAATCTCAGTGAACGTATGTTGAGCTTCGCTCTGGGACGCCAGCTTAAGTATTTTGATGAAGGGCCTCTTCGGCATCTGACTGCGACTTTGTTAGAGAATGACTTCTTACCTCAGCTTTGGATTGAAGAAGTTGTCCTAAGTTACCCGTTTGGGAATCAGAACAATCAGTCTGCGATGGAGCAAGAAGTTCCTGTTGGCGAACAGTGATTCATCCTATCCGGTAACTTCATTATCGTTGGAAGCCTTAGCTCGCAGCAGTTTTGCCAACTCAGCAAAGAATTCCTCGATATCCAATCGCCCCAATTCCAGCGGTTCTTTGCTGGTGAAAAGTGTATCCAAATCGGATTCTAACCATCGTTGTACCATTTCAAATTCCTTATAAATCGAGTTCTACAGGTCAATTTCATCTAACTCAATCCTGTTGAGTTTTGGCTTGGTTTCTTTGACTAGTAGAAGTATCGATAAAGGGTGTGACACATGAGGTCACAGGAAAGCGATTTCTTCAAAAAAAAGAGAAGCCTCAAAACGGCTAGCGTTTTGAGGCTTTAGTGATTGCTCAAGAGCTCAAGGGATACTATTTTGCTTCTTTGATTTCAATATTCAAAACTTTACCTTTTTCATCACGATGAATGAAGGCCAGCGTGGCAATCCCCTTTGCTTCCGGAAGACTGACCACCTGTAAAAATCCACCGGAAGGAGAATTTTGCAGGTAATGTTGCTTAATATGACCTTCAGGGTCGGTGCTCAATTCTTCCCCGGACTTTCGGCCGGGTCGGCTATTGGCATCGATCAACGCTCCGGAAGAGAATTCCTCGACTCCAGTGGGATCTTCGGCATGGTACTGCCAGTGCCGGTCACCGCAGATGAGATAGAAATTGTTGTTGTTCAGTCCTTCGTTTTCGAGAAAGTCAAAGAAGACTTTGCGTTCATGACGAAAGCCATTGAAGTTGGTGTGATTGTCGAATTTGCGTTTGTCATCAGGACCAACCATTGGGGTGGGCGACACCATCACTTTGAACGTGGCGTCGCTGTCTTTGAGTGTTTTCATCAGCCATTCACGTTGCTCTAATCCCCAGATGGTTTTTTCAGGCCCATCTTCCATGGCATTATCAGTTCGGTGTATTCGTCCTTCGACAAACCAAAGCTGAAGATCTTTTGACACTCGGATTGTTCGGTAAGTTTTCGTTGTTTGATCTNCCATCGCCGCGTATGGTAGTTGCTCGTACATCATACGAACAGCCATTTCCACGCTTGGTAAATGATCTCCGGAATTATCTCCNTCATCGATGCGGTAATCATGGTCATCGACTTCCCAATAAGTTGGGACATGGGAGAACAGTGCTCGGTAACGAGGCTGTACAAATTGCTCATGCCATTTTTGCCGCATCTCTTCGATCGTTTCTGCACGTGGATCTTTGGGGGTATCGTAGTACACGTTGTCCCCGGTTCCGACGAAGAAGTTAGGACGCAACTTGCTGATACTTGCCAAAGCNGGATACCCGAGATGTTTATCCCGACCCTGATAAGGCTCGGGCAATTCGGTGTTGTTATGTTCCAGGTGAATCTTTCTGTCGATGCGGTNGTCTCCATGGAACTTGGCATAATTCATTCCAGTCACGACAACAAAAGAAATCGGTCGGGATTGGTCTTTCCCGGGGTGGGTAATAAATCGTCCGGTTGGACCCGGNCTGAGTGTATCTTCATCGAGGCCAATTTTCGTTTTAATGATATAGGGGGTATTCGGTTTGAGATTCCTGAAAATAACTCGGGCGATATGGTCATGTTCAGCTTTTGTTTCGATGATCTGTTTCTCGATGGTTGTGAGTTCACTTTTCAACCGGGGACGACGCAAATCCACATCTTCAATCAGTGCAAACTTGACAACTCCGATGCGTCCCGGAACATCCCGATCCACCAATTGGGTGGTCGCAGTGAGTCGTANCTGAGCGTAAATACTGGTTGAAGTTAATTCTCCCATCATGATGCCTTGACCGGCAAACAGGCTTGGCTTGAGTGGTTTGTTTGGTTTTGCTGCCATTGCGGACATGGTGAAAGTCGCGAACAGGCAGGCAGCAAGTACAAATTGTTTAGTCATTGTTGTTACTCCAACGGTTGGGTCTTCAGATTCAGTCCTTACAATATAAGGCAGACGGCAAACCAATAAACCATCTGTTCTATGAAATAAAATCAGACGACCACTTTGAAAAAGATAACTACAAAACGTATCGGCTCCAGGAAACGAGCACCGCAAAATCGNACCCTGACGTTATCACGTTCAGATCGTAAACAGCTGCGGCCTTCGCTACTTACGCAATTACCAACACGAAGACGCAGGAAGCCCGTTNCGGGTATTGCTTGCGGGGATTATCAGGACTGGGTTCAATATTTGCCACTGGGCTCGGTNGATTTNCTGATGCTGGACCCCCCATATAATTTGACGAAATCGTTTGGGAGGTTAAAGTTTCAGGCGCGTGCGGAAAGGAAGTACACCGAGTGGTTGCGTGATGTCATCGGTCGGCTTGTGCCACTGTTGAAACCAACAGCTTCTATCTATATCTGTGGTGACTGGCGAACTTCGCTATCGGTCATGGATGTTGTCAATGAATTTTTTCAAGTTAGAAATCGAATTACTTGGGAAAGAGAGAAAGGGCGGGGTGCCAAGTCTAACTGGAAAAATTCGCACGAGGACATTTGGTTTTGTACGATGTCTAAAAATTACACCTTTCACGTTGAGCAGGTGAAACACCGTCGGCGTGTGATTGCACCGTACAGGAACGCGGACGGAAGTCCTAAGGACTGGGACGAAGGATGTGACGGTAATTATCGTGACACTCACCCCTCTAATTTTTGGAATGATCTCTCCGTTCCTTTTTGGTCGATGTCNGAAAACACAGACCATCCGACCCAGAAGCCAGAGAAGCTGGTAGCAAAATTGTTACTGGCGAGTACCAACCCGGGAGACTATGTGCTTGATCCCTTTGGTGGCAGTGGGACAACAGCTGTGGTGGCGGCTAAGTTGCAACGTCAGTGTTTGTCAATCGACCTCAATCAGGATTACTGTCTATGGGCATTAAAGCGTTTGGAAATGGTAAAACAGGACACCTCTATTCAGGGCTATGAAGAGGGTGTTTTCTGGCAGCGNAATTCAGGAAAGTAAAAGATGCAACAAGAGTTGAAAACCGGAAGNTACCGGCATTATAAGAATAAAGAGTACACGGTGCTGGGAGTCGCCTATCACAGCGAAACGGAAGAGAAGATGGTGCTTTATCGTCAGGAATATGGTGAGCACAATCTGTGGGTTAGGCCATTTAACATGTTCTTTGAAAACGTCACCGTTGACAGTCAAACAGTACCTCGCTTTGCTTACGTGGGGCGCTCCTGCGATGAAGACGGGGAAGTAGGGCAATGACTCAATTTGCTAATGAATATGATTTGGTCGACGGGATTCAAATGCATGAGGAGAATCCTGAGCATTTTCATATTCCCCATGATTTGCTGAAGAAGTATTTAGCGGTAGGCCAGTTCATTGAGCTTCGTATCGATTCTCCTCGATTCTCCGTACATCCGGATGCTCCTGAAGCGTGTACCTGCCCGGTTTGTAGTGGCGAAGCGAGGAAGCCGATTATAGGTCATCCGATTCCGATGTCATTGATGAAAGTTCAGGGAACTCCGGTGCCTTCCCGTGGATGGGGAGAAGATTTTTGGGTTCGAATTGTCTCGCGTGATGGAGAACAATTGCAGGGTCGAGTGGACAATCATTTACATGAAACGAAGCTTCATGGCGTCGAGTTTAATGATGTGATTGAATTCACACTCGATCATGTTCTGGCGATACATCCTATTCACCGCGAAGCGTTAGTTTTGAGCATGGCTCCGGAAGAAGTCAAAGAATTTGCGATCTGGCTGGGCTCACTACGGGCTGAGTAAGCCTGCTTGCCGTGTACTGTTCGATCAAGCCCTTCGGAATTAGACTAAAGGTTCTGCAACAGCTTTTCCCAAGTTCAATCCACTTTATTTTCGATTGAGATCTATGTCCCAGTCTTCGTTTGAAACGCTCAGCAAAGAAGTCGACCAGTTAGGCCGGTTGATTGGCGATGTTATTCGAGAGGTAGCCGGTGATAAGGGATTTGAGCTGGTGGAATCCGTTCGCAAGATGATCCGTGAATTGCGTTCGGGTAATTGGGAATGCGAGGAAGAGCTCGACCGAGTTATTTCCAATGTTGACAAAGAGCAAATTATCACTCTGACTCGCGCTTTTACGATCTTTCTCGAGTTATCCAATTTAGCGGAAGACCGGCAGCGAGTCCGCGTTCTTCATGATCGAAAGCAGCAGGCATATCCCGAGCCTGCGAAAGAGACGATTCGAGCAATCATCAAACAGTTCTATGATCAGGGTCATCCCGACGAACAGGTCCAACAGTTTGTGAATCATGCTCGCGTGGAACTCGTTCTCACAGCTCATCCGACGGAAGCCAAGCGTCGTTCGATACGTCGTTTGCTTAATGATTTACGGAAGTTACTTGATCGTCAGGATGCTCATGATCTGTTGCCTTCCAAACGTGAGCGGATTCCAAGTGAAGTCAAAGCTCAGTTGCGTAAACTATGGCAAACTGACTTTATCCGGTCACATCGGCCAACGGTATTGCAGGAAGTGCAACGCGGGTTGGCCTATAAGGACGTGTTGTGGGATGTTGTGCCACGTGTTGCCAATGATCTTCGGCAGGCTCTGCTGGAATTCTACCCGAATGTAAAGAAAACGAATCCCTTATTTGTTTATGGCTCTTGGATCGGTGGAGACCGTGACGGCAATCCTTATGTCACCCCCAGCGTTACCGCTCAGACATTCGAGTGGTTGCGGGAAGCCGCACTTGAAACTCATCTTAACCAGTGTGAAGGGTTAGGGCGTTCGCTTTGTATCTCTGATAAGCATTCAGAAGCCGGAAAGATGATTCTAGATTCTGTTGCGAGTGCGAAAGAACGCTGGCCCGACCTTGAACCGTTGTTGCAACGAGTGCCTCCTCGCGAATCCTATCGGCAATGGATCCGGGTGATTCACTGGAGATTGTCTCAGACAGCGACGTTAGGGATAACCGATCTGGTATCGAATATCCCGGGCGCGTACATGTCAGCTGCCGAACTTCACAGTGACGTGACCTTGATTCGCAATAGCTTGCGGACAACGGGCAATATTATTATCGCCGAAAATGAAGTCCAGCCCTGGTTGGACCAGATTCGGATTTTTGGATTCCATATGATGCATTTGGATATTCGGCAGGACTCGAGCGTCTATGCCGAAGTCATGAATGATATCTGGAAAGCTACCGGTAAACACGATCATCCCCAAGGTCTTGAGGAAGTCCAGCGGCAGGAATTATTGTTGAGCACACTCGGCAGTGAAATTCGACTGGGCGAGTTAATACTTGAGGAAGGGACGAGTCGTACGCTCGAATTATTTACCGTGATGCGTCGAACGGCTCGTGTCTACGGTATGGCAGCTCTTGGTGGCCATGTTGTCAGTATGACGAGAACCCCCAGTGATTTACTGACCGTGCTTTGGCTATGGAATTGGTCTGAGTCGATTGATGGTGGCGACGCTCAGGATGGACACAGTCAGTTACCACTGGTCCCACTCTTCGAAACCATTCAGGATTTGAAGAATGCAGATGCCACGTTATCGTCTTTACTCAGTGACCCTGTGTATCGCGAATATCTGAAACAACAAGGTAATAACCAGACCATTATGATTGGCTACAGCGATAGTACTAAAGATGGTGGTTATCTGGCTGGACAGTGGGGATTGTATGATTCACAGTCGAGAATGGCGAAGGTTGCCGACGAATTTGGTGTTAACCTGACGTTCTTTCATGGTCGAGGGGGATCACTTGGCCGAGGTGGAGGGCCTGCTGCAAAATCAGGTATTAAAGCTGGTGATAAGATTGTTGCTGTTGGAGAAAAAAAT
>PAJC01000082.1 GCA_002705165.1 Planctomycetaceae bacterium
ATCATCTCCGTGGTCATCATCATCTCCGTGATCATCATCTCCGTGATCATCATCTCCGTGGTCATCATCTCCGTGGTCATCACCATCTTCATCATGGGCTATGGCAAGAAGCTCTGCTCCCAAAATCCCATCATCATAGGCTATCTCCATATCTACTTCGCCCTCAGAAAGAACATTAAGTTCATATTTTACAATATACTCTTCACTTGTTTTGGTAAGTCCGCTATCAGCAAGAACACCACTAGCTGTAAATCCTAATAAGTACGTTCCGGGAGAACTAAAACCCAAATTTTTGTGGAAATGGCCTCTTGCTGGAAACTTCATTACGTCTGAATCCCCAAGACCATCTGCTGAGTTCATGCTAACCTCTACACCATTAACGCTTGATGTCCAAATAAAGAAGTCGCCTGGTGCATTAATGCTGGTCAAATGGACATTCATAGAATCATTCTCAAAGATTCCTTTCGGAGTTAGGTTAGAATTAAACCCCATAAATGGAATACCTTCTGTACTGATTTGCGGGATAATCCAAATCGGGCTTCCTGCATTACCAAGAAAACTAAACCTTGAAACATTTGGAATAAAATTTTTGCTATTCTGATCTAATTCGATTGTTTGATCATAGTCTTCATCCTCGTGGTGGAAGGAAAAAAGCCACTCGGTACCAACATAGTCTACAGTTAAATCCCCGTGACCTATTTTCCATTTCTCATGTTCTTGAGAAAGTAAGTTGGTTTTGGATGCCGCAATCATTAGGACTAGGCATAATTTAATTATAATAGCGTTTTTTATTTTCATTGTTTCGACGTAACTAATTAGTATTTTTTATCTTATTGTGTTTATTTATGTTCCTAAAACTTAAAACTAGAGGGATGTGCTGGATTAATACCGGCATGAATCATTGACTTTATTTTAATGGCATCCACCGACTTCACATGACCGTCTGCAAAGAGATAATTAGCTCTTCCTTTAGATCTATCTTCTTTTGCAGTGCCAATTCTATGACGGTCTGGCTGAATATCTTTAATAACATTTCCCCATCCTCCAATATGCCAAGTTCGTGAACAAGCAACGCAACTTGTCGACAGTTCGGAGACTTCTAATTTNTCTGAAGCTTCAAGTAGCAATAATGTTGATGCTGGATCTTTGAGTTCATCAAGCCTAGGGCGAGCCTCTATTATTTCACCAAAAGGNCTAAATAAATCTGCAGTCAAATTATCATTCAAAATGTAACTTGTNCCTCTGTTTAATTCTTTTAAACTCTTTCTAGGATCTGCCCCACAGATCCTAATTGAATCAACTTCTCCTAAATACGGAGAAATACATTTGATCCAATTTCTTTTATTAGAATCTGCTAGATAAGGGCTCAACGGTAATTCTCCGTTAGATTCATCCGCATACATAATCAACCCAATGCCTATTTGTTTCATATTAGACATACAATTAATTTGAATTGCTTTGGCTTTCGTTTTAGCGAGNGCCGGTAAAAGTAATCCGGCTAATANTGCNATGATNGCAATTACCACTAAAAGNTCAATTAAAGTGAAACCTTTACTCGATTTTTTCATTTTTTAAGTAANTATTATGGTCTAAATTTAGAGGGACTTGCTGGATTAATACCGGCTTCGAACATCGACTTAACGNCGGATGCATCAACNGACTTGACGTGCCCATCTGCAAAAAGATAATTAGCTTTTCCTAATGAANGATCTTTAGCTGCATTTCCAAATCTATGCCTATCGGGCTGGGTATCGTTTATAAAGCTGTTCCATCCCCCAACAAGCCAAACTCGTGCGTGTGTATGGTCATTGTAAATGGAAACTCCATATTTCTCGGAAGCCTCAAATAATAAACAAGTCGCTGAGGCATCTTTAAGTTGCTCAAGTTTTGGCAAAGGCTCGATGAGCTTNCCAAACGGATCCATTTTTGGAACGGTCATAAATTCATTNAAAATGTAACTTGTTCCGTTATTTTTTTGTTTTAATTCCTTTTTAGGATCTGATTCACAGAATCTAATTTCGTTAACATCACCTACATACGGGGCGAGAGTATTAATCCAAATATTTTCAGGGCGCANGGATAGATGGGCAGTCGGAGGTAATACACCATCGAAATCCTCNGAATATAGGATTAATCCCAAACCCATTTGTTTCATGTTGGATAAACAATGAATCTGCTTTGCCTTGTTTTTTGACAAAGCCAATGCGGGCAACATCAAACCGGCTAATATTGCAATAACTGCAATAACCACAAGAAGTTCGATCAAGGTAAANCCTTTTCTATATTTGTATTTTTTAAATACTTTAAAGTTCACCATATTAATTATCTCCAGCAGAATTACCGACCAAAAAAACGTAATCAAATANCCATCTAAAAACCCAAGTCACCAATAAGAAAAAGCACATTAATGCAACNACTGTTTGAGCTGGTGGAAGATCATAATAATTNCCTAACANTAAACCGAACATGACACAAAAAAGNGCAATCAAAGGCGCCACCAAGAACATTCCTGATATATTACGGCAAATAATCTTGGCCATTTGAGCTGGTAAAATCATAGATCCGAAAGTAAATAGCATGCCCGAAGAACGAATAGCCAAGCCAGTTACTAATCCCAAGGCACACGAAATCGCAATTGACCAAAGGAATATATTAGCACCCACGGCAGCGGCCATCACAGTATCAGACAGATAAAGTGTTAAACGACGCATACGAAGGACAAGAAACCCTACAAACATGAAAAGAAGCACACTGAAGACAATAATGTCAGATGAACCAGCACCAATTATACTAGAGGAAAATAGTGACTGAATCTCTTTCAATCCATAGGGCATTCTTACTAGCAAGAGCACTGATAAGCTTCCCCCAGCTAGAAAAATCCAGCCCGTCATTTCTTCACTCGTAGAAACTCCCCCTTCCTGATGCTTTCGGGAAACTAACAACGAAGCACCCACCGAACAGAGAAGAGCAGACAAAACGGGTTGTCCTATTTCAAAAAACAAGTTCAAAGCAACCCCCAACACAGAAGCTTGCGCCAAAGCAGCTGCAACAAAAATATTNCCTCGAGCCACAACCACAACACCCATGATCGATAACGATGCCCCAATTAGTAGAGCACTAATGTAGGTGTGCGAAAACANCGACCATGATTCAAGAAATTCTAAAATCATGNTAAAATTTCCTGTTGCTCAACATTTGCTTGCACGATGTATCCTCCAGAGGCTTCCGGCCTTACTTCCGTAGGAACGCCAAAAGCCATTTCTAAGTTTTCACCTGTCAGCGTTTCTCCCACTGGACCACACTTGACTTGCCGATTCTTGAAAACAGCCAAGTGACTTGCGTGTCGACCGGCTAATTGCAAATCATGGGTAACAAAAATCACGGTGATTCCATGTTGNCGATTGAGTTTGGTAATTGTTTTTAAAAGTCCCGAAGACGCAGCAAGATCCAAACCTGCTGTTGGCTCATCAACAATCATAAGCAAAGGATCCCTCACTAAAGCACGAGCGACCATTGCTCGCTGCCGCTGCCCNCCTGAAACTCTCCAAATACTTCGATCACGAATTTGCTGTATTCCCATCACTTCAAGCGATTTCTGAACTCGCCGCTTAAGCTTGGATTCCTCTACATTTAGGCCAGCAGTTCCTTGAATAACAAAGGACTGAATTGTCGTCGGAATGCTAGGATTTAAATCACACTTCTGTGGCACGAAGCCTATTCGGGTTCTGCGTGCAAAATCAGCCCGCAATTGGACAATGCCCCTTTTTGGCCTCAATGCTCCAAGAAGAGCCTTGATCAATGTGGTTTTGCCTTCACCGTTCGGACCAACAAAGCACCAAAATTCACTATCTTGAATCTGCAATTCTATTTTTTCTAAAATTACATTTCTTCCATAAGCGAAGGTGGCTTCTTTGATCTGAACAATAGGATCTTTTTTTGCCGCGGGGGTGCCGGCATGATCCTCTCCAGATTCACAGGAGTTCTTTCCTTGCGAATCCTTAGGCTCAAGACCTAATTTTTTTAAAATATCTTCGCTCATTTGCAACACTGCATCCTGTTAACTCCTTAATTCTGCTCTATGTCGAGCGCAGCAATCACGGTTTCCATGTTGTGTCGGATCATGTCNAAATAGCTTTCTGTATTAGGCCTCGCCTTCGTCTGGTGACACATCGCAAGAACACTTGATTCTGTATTTTCAGAAACAAAGCGGGCGTGTCTTTCGTCAAAGTACGGAGCTGAAAAAATAATCGAGACAGACTCAGCCTTCATTTGGTCAATAAGAATGCGAAGATGTTTTGTAGTAGGCGTAACCCCAGGCTCAGGCTCAAAATAACCTACGACAGAAAATCCTATTCNACGGCTAAAATACGGCCACAGATCATGATCCCCCACAACAGGAGTACCACGGTACTTGGCGAGTTGCCCCAACCATCCNCCCAGTGGAATCCCATCCTCTTGCTTTGATAAAAAAGCAGTTAATTTACCGTTCAAATACAGGTCAGCGATCTCGGAAACATCATGGCGATCAGCCAAATCATCTCCGATTAAGGCATTAGCCAAACGATTACGAAATTTTTCAAAATTTTGCTGAAACTGATCTTTTTGTTCTGGTAAAATGACACTTAATCGATCAGCTACAAGCTTAGCTACTCTAATCCCTTCAATGGGATCTAATAAATAGTGTGGATTTCCTGAAGGATGTAAGCCGCTCGAATGCCCAACACCCAAAACATTCCCTACTGCTCCCTCTAAAGGCATAACTAGTTTAGAAGCATCTAAAAAACCCTCAGAACCTTCGATAATTTTGGGATTCTTAACGTTTCGCATAAGATCTGGNTACCAAGCTACCTCAATGTCATTTCCAACTTGAATCCAAAGATCTGCTTCATTCATCTCACGGACAAAACTNGGAAGAATATCCAATGCGTGAGGATCCTGGTTTCCCCTGCCAAAGCAGTGAAGTTCAACAGAATCACTAGCAATTGCTTCGACTATTCCCATGAGATCAGTCGTGGACACGATGACACACGGGGGTCCACCAGCAGAATGCTTATGTTGGTGACCCTCACCGTCGTGGATAGACTCACTTTCGGGCATACCACATCCTGATAAAACAACCCCGAATATTGCTGCTACAAAAACAGATTTTAATTTCATTTTAATTTAATTTATTTTTTAAGTAATCNTTTTAACTATGTAGTTAACACATATTAAAACNATTAAAGATATTAGGAATTTTTAATTGGCTGATAGAAATCAACCCATACTCCTTGTCGAAAANAGTTCAATCTAACTCTAAAGGCCCTTGGAATTACGATGGGTCCTTAAAAATGAGTTGNATCAACTACGACTANAGAAGTTAAACAAGAGGAGGAGCACGCTGTGANGCTAAGCGGCTGCAGAATGAAGATACTAATGATTCTGGCTCAGTAAAGAGAACAGAATGGAAATCAACATAAACCCAATTTTCAGGAACAAATGCATCAGCTAAAGTAAGCCCTTGAGAGAATTCTATTACCGGGCAATGTTGCTCATCATTTGGTATGCTGTCATTCTCAGTTGAATTCCCATGATGATGTTCAGAACACTGTGTCCCACACTGGTTATGAAAAACCAACAGGTGAAAACTAGGAGATACAACAGCCGTTGACAACACNCATATCTGAAGTAAACAGATAANTGATAGGAATGTCCTAGTTGCCAANTTTAGCCNCACNNCCAATTTTTANAACACNTAAGAAAATAGTNTGCAAGCACAAAATTGCACAAGGTTCGAGAAACCATCAAAAGCTAATACCNTCTAAGTTGGCCGTTTACCGTATCTGATAAAGANACAGCCTTTTAGCCCAGTTTTGGCTAACTTTAGCAAACCGTCTTGCACNCAGTTTAAAGNTTTTNNATCATAGCTNAACGTAAAAATTCTATAGGGGCNNAAAAATGTTTTAAGATGATATAATCAAAAGATNGATTTTCAGATTTAGGATTTCCTATGATGTTTGCGACGGTTAACGAACCCTTTTGCCCCCATTTGGCGGAAGAAATTATATATCTTAAGCCAATAGGTACCAGCTAGATAAGCACGCGGCGGTACTGATAGACCCGCAAGCTTATAAGGTGGTTGCGCCCAAAAGGAGTCAAGGTTCTAGTCTTTTCAAGCGCACCATACTTAGCCTCAACGACTTAGGGTTTTAAAGAGGGGCAAAGTTACACCATTTTCATTAATTCCAGAGGTTTGTTTTGGTGTTTAGATTTCTTTATAATTACCGATGATATCATTTAATTTTTGGGGGATCGCTTCACCCCAGAAATGGATCTCTTTTCTAACTTTAACCCTCTCTGAAAAAATTACCTCTAAGAAAACTGGATAATTAACGACCATCCCAGCGGGCCGAGGATATGCGGATAGAGAATCCGAGCAAATCAGGGGTTTCTGGCGATTTTTACAAATTCCAGTGTTTGGTCCTCCCTGTTATTGACAACAAGTGTTTCAGCATCAATTCGGGCAAGATCCTGTAATTCAAAATTCGCCTGGCCCAAAATCAACGAGTGAATTTCAAAACGGCCGTTGATCCGATAAAAGACTTTTCCGTGTGAATGGATCTGAAACTGATCAGTACCTGGGAGGTATTCCAGCCCTTGGATACCGTAAGGTGACTTAAAATCAATACGATAGTCTTTGATGTGCTGAAATGATGCGTCAAATTCTACGATTTTATCCAGATGTTCATCATCAAAAAATGTCCCTTGTGATGCGTAATACCTCCTGCGCAAACAGTGAAGTATGCACCGATATCGTGCTTATCAACCAATGTCAGTGACTGAGCGTTATAGACATGCACACGATGTTGGTTTGTGCCGTTTGAGTCACAACCACTTACGGCTGCGTAAACAAGGCCTTTGACATGAACAATGCCACCGTGGTGCAGCATCAGTTTAGGCCCTGCCATGACTAGATTGCCATTGAGGTCGTATTTGAATAATTGCTATGTGTTCTGAACGTAGACAAATTTTCCATCAGTCGCGACACCTTGCTGGCCATCGTCCGCTGGTATCTGCAAACGACCTGTCACGCGGAACAAAAGCGGATCTGCCGCCTCAGCAACAGCATCGTGGTTTGAGATGTCTGGTGGTTTTGGTGACCTACACCCCACCAGCACAACAGCTACGATTGTTGTGAGTAGGATATGTTTCATTTTCTGTCAGCTTTAAATTCTTCACCTGTCATGCCGCCGTTTTGAACTGCACTAGATCGATTTGTTAATAATGAGAAGAGTTTAGATGAAAGACACTTGGATTGCCTCCAAGTGGCACAGACAGCGCTACCAATAAACTTTAAGATAAAAAAAGAGAATCCTATCATGAGAACACCAAACAGCTTGAGGCGCCTCTTCCCAAATTGTCCCATTTTTAACACAACTGCACTAATTGAAAATTTCAGTAATCCCCACCGCGAATGTTCATCGCAGGAGGTGCTTCATGTCTTGTTTAAAATCTAGCAGTGACTAATATGAATGTCACCAATAATTTAATTATCTCCTCAAAAGGTTGTAATCTTAATATTTTAAATGGTCCGCCTAAAAACTAGATTCATTACCGACAGGATAAGCCTCTACAGCTTTTAATAATACTTTGATAAGAACGTAAATTCTCAATGAGATAAGAGATTATGCGATTTAATTTGAAAGGGGTTAGTTGTCGTTGGCTATTGTACCTGATTAAAACTTAGGTATTTCATTCAACCGAGCATAAGGATAACTATCTATCTTTTTTAAGGAGTAGTAGGTATTCAACCCGGATATACCCACGCCTTCTGATTCCTCTAAATCAATGTCACCATTTACAAATGCTTTATCTGAAATAATTAAATTTTCTATTTCTCCAATTACTAAAACAGTACCATTTAATTTTATATCAATGGCTTCTTTAAAAAGAAGTCCCATCTTAAAAACACTCTCCTTCACAAAGGGTGCTTTAAAGTTATCAACATATAATTCTGATAGTTCACACGCATCAAATTCTGAAACATCACTTGGAAACTTAGCAGATGTATAATGTGCTTTTTTTGCAAATTCTGGGTGAATATGATTAATCGTATAAAAACCAGTTTGTCGTATATTACGAAAAGTATGACCAACCTCTTCCGTTTGAGGCCTTGAGATGAAACCCAAAAGAGAAGGATTACTTCCTAAATGGACTATAGAACTGAATACCGCCAAATTAGCATGCCCGCTTTCACTTACGGTTCCTACAAGATTTCCAGGTTTTATACCTGTTACAGAATTAATTAATTTTAAGCGAGTGACCCTATCTAGCTGATCGATACTTTTTTTATCGTAGTGCATGTTTTGTTTAGATTATTTTTAATGAGAATTGCTTCTGTTTCTTGCATTGCTGGATGCTTTTTGAGCCCTTAAACTTTAACTATTATGACAGAGGATTATCCGATTGTCCAAAAAACGTTGTCCACACTTGCCGAGTCTGGGCTTTTCGTTTTTTTCGTTATTGAAGACTGCGAAGGGCTAGACTTAGACAAGTCCTGAACACTATCGCGACAGTTTAAATATTGAAAAAACATACTATTGTATTTAGTGTGACTAACAATTAAAAGTAATCTGACCCACTCAACTAATACGCCAAGACGTCCGATTATGAAATAAAAAAA
>PAJC01000083.1 GCA_002705165.1 Planctomycetaceae bacterium
AGAAGAAGTTGTCGCCGAAGTTGAAACGGAAGAAGTCGCCGAAACACCTGAGGAAGAGACTCCTGATGAAGAAGCCTCAGAAGAATAAATACGCTTAATTCAAAAGCGTTTCGTTCGGACACCAATACTAACGTCAGCAAATTTCACCTTGCTGACGTTTTTTTGTTGTGTCACTGAGCATTTTTGTCTTTAATCCCATCTCCCCAAAATTGCTAACATGTGGCATAATTGACGCCAATGAAAACCCTTTAGAAAAACTGGACGGGATTTATGAGCGTTAAGCAATTCAATGACAAACAGCTAGCTGCAGGTCAGGCTCCACTACCTAGTGATTTTTCCCCACCTCACTATCTGGATGAAACGAATTCTTACAGTTACCAAAACGTACAGCGTCAGCGACAGCTCACTCTGGGCGATTTACTGTTAGAGAATCGAATCGTCTTTCTTCAAGGCGAAATCCATACGGGCAATGCAAATGAAGTAGTTATGAAGCTACTCTATCTGCAAAGTGAAAACCGCAACAAAGATATCCACTTTTACATCAATTCCCCCGGTGGAAGTGTCGTGGCCACTTTGGCCATCTACGATACGATGCAAATCCTCAGTTGCCCGGTGGCCACCTACTGTGTAGGGCAAGCCGCCAGTGGTGCCGCTGTTCTACTAGCCGGTGGAACCAAAGGGAAGAGATTTGCTTTACCTCACTCCCGAGTTATGATGCACCAGCCATATGGCGGTGTTAGCGGGCAAATTAGTGATATTAACATTCAGGCTGATGAGATCCTAAGAAACCGGGACGTGCTGAATCAAATTCTTGCTGACGCGTGTGGCAAATCAAAAGAAGATGTCGCTGAAGATACCGACCGCGACTTCTTCCTGACGGCTCTGGAAGCTGTAGACTACGGCGTTGTGGACGACTTGCTTCGCAAACCCGCAGAAAATGCCAACTCAGCCGACGACAAAGAAAAGTCCGAATAGAACACAAACACAATATTTACAACGGAGATCGCAACTATGCCTCCAATTCCATACGTAGTCGAATCCAACGGTCGTGACGAACGAGTCTATGACATCTACAGCCGATTGCTCAAAGATCGCATCGTCTTTCTGGGCTCTGGTGTAAACGACGAAGTCGCCAACGCGATTGTCGCTCAAATGTTGTTTCTGCAGTCTGATGACCCAAAAGCGGATATCCACTTTTACATCAATTCCCCCGGCGGAAGTGTCAGTGCAGGACTTGCTATTTACGACACCATGCAGTTCATCACCTGTGATGTAGCAACGTATTGTATCGGTCAGGCCGCCTCCATGGGAGCTCTCTTGCTTACCGCCGGACACGAAGATAAGCGTTACGCTCTTCCAAATTCCCGAATCATGATTCATCAGCCACTAGCAGGTATGCAGGGCACGGCAGAAGAAATTTTGATTCACTCTAAGGAATTCCAGAAGACCAAAGACAAGCTCAACGAAATCCTTATCAAACACACAGGCAAAGATCTGGCTACGATCGAAGCCGATACCGACCGCGACAATTTCATGTCCTCGGAGGAGGCTCAGGCGTATGGGCTGATCGATCATGTCGTTTCAACGATGGCAGAAGCATAACCTTATTGAACGCTTCGATAAAACTAAAAAAGGCTGAACTGGAAATAGTTCAGCCTTTTTTATTGTATTAGCTCCAACTCTAACGATATGGGGTCCAGTTCGATCGGGATGTTGAAATACCCCGGGATGATAGTACGCCTGATGTGTGCACTCCTCCCACACCAAAACGAACATCAAGAAATAGCTCCGCTGAAGGATCCAGTTCCTGCACTAAGTCCAATTCGATCGGTATCGTGGTACGATAAATCGACTTGGAAAGAATACGCTGCAATTCACTCTGAGACACTTTCCACCGTCCCAGCAAATCACCTTGAGCATCTTTCTCTCGAATCACCACCTCGACATAATCAGCGACAGGAACAAATTCACCCTCCCCGTTTCGCGGGGCAATGTGCAAGACAATGGTATCGATGAGACGATTACTATCAGCATCACGCATCACGGTCCTCAATTGATTCATCGCGACGCTCTGAACCCGTGTGGAAAGCTGGGTTGATTGCTTACCAAGGGCGATGTGATTTGCCGGCAGAATAGATTCCTCATTGGCTAACGCACTGGAGGACACCTCCCGAATGTTGGGGGCAATCCTTCTTGGTACCTCTCCTGCCGATAGATCGATCAATGCGGGACCCAGATTTGATTCAGACTCAATTTCCGGATCTTTCTCTGACGGCTGGGCGAGTTGTTGCTCTAATCGAATGACCTGCTGCTTCAATCGCGCGGCTTCATCTGCCTTTTTATCGTATTCGTACTGCAAATCATAAATCTGATCTTCTAAGGCTCGACGCTGGCTACCCATTTGATCGATTTCTCGCCTAACACGCGGATTATTTGCACAACCTGAAGAAATCAGGAAAGCAATAACCATTAGTAAGGTAGCCCAAGGACGCATCGATCCGCTCGAAAGAGACAAAAATTTACGAGGCTAGGGTACGAAGAATTGAATGCATGAGACAAGCCCAGTCGTTCAATCCAGAATCAAAGGCTCTTTAAGAATCGGACAAGATCACTAATCTGCTTGTCATTAAGATCATTCCCACCAAATTCACCGCCTGGGTGACGATGTTCCTTGAATACGCTCTCAAGCGTCTTGGCTGAATTGTCATGGAAGAAATGCATCCTCTGCCCAACCCCTATCAAACTTGGAGGATTAAACTCTTTGTTACCCTCCTTGTCGACGAGCCCCACATTGAAACGCTCCGAAACCGTATAGGTTGGTGGAGCATGGCAGTTCTTACAATTACTCGACGCGAAGACCTGCTTCCCCCGTGAAACAGCAGCAGCATCCACCCGACCTCTCGCTACATCAATCGAAGGGGGGCGTTTGAGCGACGCAACGAAAACTGCAATCTGATCCAGTTGATTCTCCGTAGGCTCATTATCCATTTGCATTGTTAAACGCAGGGAATTGTCAATCTGCTTTTGGAGATCTTTCGCCTGGCCATTCCAGGCGAATGGTGCTGTCCCTGCTTTGCCTAACAAGGAGAACACTCGTTTAGGAGCCCCAAACGATTTATCGCTGAAGTTATCATTCACCATTCCGTTTGTATGGCCTTCGGTATGACAACTATTACAACTCATCCAACCATCGTGAGACAATTTCGCATTGAAGAATAAAAGTTCACCTTTATCCCGTTCTGTAAGTTCAGGCTGTTTTCCCAGAGAAAACTCAGTTGACGTCAATTCCTTCAGATCGACAATGGAAATCGAATCCCCGAACATGTTAGCCACATAAACCAAATCACTCCCTTCATCAATCACCAAATCCATGGGACGTAAGCCTACCGGTAATCGCTGCAGGCTGAAATCATCCTCTTTACCGTAAGCTATTTCCCCAACACCACCGAGCGTTACCACCACGGTGCCATTTTTCGCCACCGCTAAACTTGAAGGATCGCCGGTCGCATTTCCCGCTTCTCCAAGTGGATGCATATGAGCTCCTGTATACAACTCGTCGCCACCTTGCAGTACGCTTTCGACCTTCAGCCATCGCAAGTCATTGGACATCAGCAGGCCCCAGTGAACATCGTTACGGACCGTATGAGCCAATTCATTAAGCATTTGGTGAGCGACAATTAACATCTGGCCATCAGCACTAACTTGCAAACCTCGGACATTATGCCCCGGGAATTTCCGGGTTCCCAACTTTTCAAGCTTGCCATTAGCGGCTGAAGATTTATCAAAGAGTATGAGGTTGCCTCCGAAACAATCGCCAACCACCATGTGCTTTCCATCCGGCAAAAAAACAATGTTGTGAGGAGTGAATTCCATATCCACCTTCTGCAACAACCCGGATGCTATGGGATGTTCCTGATTTATATGGACGACCGCTAATTGACGAGACCACATACCGCTGACGTACAGCAAAGAGTTGTGAGCATCAAACTTTAGATGACGAGGATAAGTACAAACTTCGATATCGGCCAAGAGAGTCAGAGTATCACTGGTGACTTCGTACAAACTGACTGAGTGCTTCGCTTCGTTAGTCACTGCGAGTAAATTGGTACCACTGATCAATTCCATATCAGTCGGCTTTCCCCCAATAGCAACCTCATTAATCACCTTACGAGTAGTCAAGTCAAAGAAAGAAAGTGATGCGCTACGCTGGTTTAACACAACCAACCGATTCAAATCGGATACATGTTCAATCGCAATCGGACGACGAAGCACGCTAACTTCCATGAACTGATCCGCTGATTGTAGCGGTGAGATGAAAAAACCGATCAGTAGCAGAACAACAACTAATTTGCGACTCATAAAAATCCCCGAATGGCGAAACGGCAGGAGACGTAAGATTCCTGATGATTCCATTATCCTGTAATTATCCATTGTGGAAAAGTGAAATAGTTAACTATTCTTAAGCCCGACTTAAGCCAACACCTTCACAACGGGCTCTCCAGCCACATCCGTCAATCTAAATTGTCGGCCCTGATATTTATAAGTGAGTGCGGTATGATCTAACCCCAATAGATGGAGAACCGTAGCATGGAAGTCATGAACTGACACAGGATCTTTGGTAATCGAAAANCCAAGTTCATCAGACTCACCAACTCTGACACCACCTCGAATACCACCACCAGCCATCCAGATAGTAAAGCAATCCTTATGATGATCACGGCCAGCGTTATTCAGATTTCCCTGAACCATGGGCGTACGCCCAAATTCACTACCGCAAATAACCAGCGTCTCTTCGAGGAGCCCTCGTTGTTTCAAATCTTTCAGCAAAGCAGCAATCGGTTTATCCACTGCCTTGGTTTTGTTCCGAATACTCTTTTCAATATTACTATGATGATCCCAGCCCTGATCAAATAACTGAACAAACCTTACACCTCGTTCGACCAATCGTCGAGCCAGCAAACAATTATTTGCAAAACCGGCCTTACCTGGTGACGTACCATACAACGCATGCGTTACCTCCGTCTCACCTCTGGTGTCCATCAGATCCGGTACCGATGACTGCATCTTGTAAGCCATTTCATACTGGCCAATGCGAGTTGCAATTTCAGGATCACCAACATCAACTAATTGTTCACGATTCAATTGATTGATTGCATTCACAATTCGGCGACGATCCTTTGCTTTAACCCCCTGCGGATTAGATAAAAAAAGCACCGGGTCTCCCGAAGCACGAAACTCAACACCTTGATAAATGGATGGCAGAAAGCCACTACCCCACATACTGTTACCCGCACCACCAACGCTGCCGGTGACCATGACGACAAAGGATGGCAAATTCTCATTCTCACTTCCCAATCCATAGGTTACCCACGAACCCATACTTGGACGGCCAAAGCGTCCAAAACCGGTCTGCATGAACAACTGAGCAGGGGAATGATTGATCTGCTCTCCATGCATGGTTTCAATGACTGCGATGTCGTCTGCCATGGAACTGATTTCGGGAAGTAATTCTGAAAATGTCTGACCACTCTCACCAAACTGATGGAATTTAAAGTGAGAACCATACATCTTCGGACGGCTGCGGATGAATGCAAATTGCTGACTATTGAACAATTCCTCGGGGCATAGCTCGCCTGTGATCTCGCGTAGTTTTGGTTTATCGACGTAAAGGTCGAGTTGGGATGGTGCTCCAATCATGTGAATGTAAATCACATTTTTAGCACGAGCTTGATAATCACTTTGCTTGGCTCGCAAGGGGTTAACAAACGGGGATTCCACCGAATAAGCGTCCTGCCCTAACAGGCTCATTAACGCAGAAGCACCTAATCCCATCCCGCCAGTACGAAATAGCTCTCGACGAGTGAGTTCCAGATTTAGATTCTGAGCCATCCCTAATTCCTTGTTATTGTCTCGTCGAGATTCAAAAGTACATTCGACAGATAATACCAAGCCCCCAATGCCGCAGAGGCCGACTTCTCGTTTTCACCAACAAGTAATTCCAAGTCCTGTGGACGTTCGGTTAGTTGCACAACCGTTTCCTCGTACAAATCAACCAGAACATCAATCTCTCGCTCACTTGGCATCCGGGAAACCGTACGTGCAAACCCGTACTTAACCCTATCGCGCAAATCTCCATTCTGACTCCGATGAAGGTGCTGCCCTAAGGCTTTAGTCATTTCCCAGTACACGGGATCATTCAGTAATGTTAAAGCCTGCAGTGGTGTATTTGTACGACTACGATTGACGACGCAGGACGTCCGATCTGGTGCATCAAAATTGGTAAAGGCCGGGTAAGGAGCACTTCTTCGCCAAATAACAAAGATCCCGCGACGATACCGATTTGTTTCTGTACTGGTTTTGTATTTCGGAGCATTTCTTCCCACGTGTCTCCAGATTCCGGCTGGCTGGGGAGGATAAATCGGCTCGCCACCCATTTGCAATTCCAGTAAACCACTAATTTGCAGCATCGTATCCCGAATTTCTTCAGCACTCAGACGTAACCGAGGCATTCTTGCCAAAAGATCATTGGTCGGATCCAACTCTTGTAATTCCGGACGAGCTTTTGAATCCTGTTGATAGGTTCCCGATGTCACAATTAATCGATGTATGTGTTTCGTAGACCAGTTATTCTGCATTAATTCAACAGACAACCAATCCAGTAACCCGGGGTGTGTAGGCCAATCTCCCTGACTTCCAAAATCTTCTTCTGTCGCAACAATTCCCTTACCAAAAAATTCGGCCCACCATCGATTGACCGTGACTCGTGCAACCAACGGATTCCTGTCAGAGACCAGCCAGTTCGCTAAGTCCAAACGATTATTGAGCTCTTCCTCTCTCACTTCAAGTGCATGCAAAATGGAGGGAGTACGTGCGGAGACCAATTCACCGTTATTCTTGTACTCGCCGCGTATCAACATGCGTGTTTCACGAGGCTTCTCTATTTCCTGCATGACCATCGCGGTGGGGGCTGGCAAGGCATCAATCTGTTTTTGAACGTTAGCTAAATCCTGTTTGGCTGCTTTATAGGTTGCTTGCCCATCCAAATAGAACTGATGCAACTCCTCTTTTTCCTTTACGGTGCGTTGTTCCCTCTTCACCAATTCCAGAATGCGATCAGGCGTCTTCCGGGAATCTCTTACACCAGTCATCGCTGAAAGTCTGATCCGGCCAATCACTCGACTACCGCCATAATTCATGACGAATTTTGCTTTCAAAGTTACCGGCACCTCGGACTCTAATGGCTTATCGAGTAAGAACTCAGCCGCATGTGGCTTAAAGAACTGAGAAGCGATCGCCCAGGCTGTGCCCACTTCTCCGTCCACTGCGTTATTCGCATCAAAATTGGGTTGCGAGTAATCGGCAATTCCGTCTTTTAGCTTCAGTTTGACCTCACCCTGATGCAGCGTGAATTCCTGTAAAACAAAATTGGGCCTTTCTGCTGTGTATCTTCCAGGGCCTTTACCTGGAAGCTCCTCATGCGTCAAAGCTTCCAGTTTGAAGCCCGTTACCTGCGTCAATTCCGTGGTGAACTCAATTTGGTAAACATCTTTATCTGGATTCTCTCCGGTCGACAGAACCGATTGGTCCTCCAATACTCGCAAAGTCGCCCCGTTAGCTGAAACAGGATTGGCAGCTGTCATCACTGTCCATGCTGTCTCGTTCTCAGTTACCTTAGCGAGCGACGTAATCCAATCATCGTATCCTTTATCTAATTCGATCCGAATATCCGCTAGAGCACGGTCCTTCTCTGCTTTCCGGGAGGTTAAATCGGCCAACGTTCTGCTATCTACCAACGAACGCTCTATCTCAATGGTCGGACCGTAGAAGTTAAATGCCGAACTGGTTCCGTTCACTTCCAATGGGGTATTGTTGAAATAAGCCAACAGTTGGTAGTACTCTTTCTGGCTAAATGGATCGTATTTGTGATTATGGCACTGCGAACACTCGATCGTAGAACCGAGCCAGACTGTGGCGGTAGTATTTACACGATCTATCACCTGATTCAAACGACTCAATTCAGGGTCCGTTCCGCCCTCCACGTTAAGCGTAGTCAGACGGTGAAATCCAGTGGCTACCTGCTGAGCGTGGGATGGGTTGTGCAGCAAGTCTCCTGCAAGCTGCTCAACGGTGAATTGATCAAAAGGCATATCACTGTTCAGAGCATTAATTACCCAATCACGATACGGCCACACGTTGCGATACTGATCTGCCTGATAGCCGTTACTATCGGCATACCGAGCCAAATCCAGCCATGGCCGAGCCCAACGCACTCCATATTGAGGCGAGGCCAGCAAGTTATCAACGAGTTGGTGATATGCGTTGGGTGAAGTATCCTCCACAAAGACTTCGACCTGATCGAAGGTAGGTGGATACCCGACTAAATCTAAATATAGCCGACGAATAAGTTGCCGCTTTTCAATCGGTGAAGATGGACGAACACCTGCTTGTTCAAGCTTGGAAAGCACAAACCGATCAATCGAATTCAATGGCCACTCTTGCTGCTGGACGTCGGGCAGATCGGGCCTGACAGGAGCCACATAAGCCCAGTGTCGCCTTACTTCCTGANCGTCTGAGCCAAGACCATCCGGCCAATCCGCNCCCTGTTCNATCCAACGACGAATCAATGCGATTTGGNCNGCAGGCAATGCCTCNGCGTCGGCNGGCATTCGCTCACCTTCCTCTTGCGAAATCAATCGCCGAAACAGAGTACTCTCATTGGGCTTTTCCGGAACAATACCAATCCCGGTGAGACCACCTTGAAACGCAATGACTTTNGCATCCAGACGTAANTGACCTTCNTGTGNATCGGGGCCATGGCATGAAACACACCGGGATTGCAGAATAGGCCAGACATCTTTTGTGAAATCCACNTGCTGCGCAATNCCNCGCTGTGTTGCNAGAAACAACATGAGTAATGCGAGTAATTGTGCACAGAATCTNATCATGAACCAGTTNCTTACTTCGGTACCAGACTAACTACTGTTATTCTAATTAACCTCAAGCAATTCGCCCAGATTCCACTCGGAATTACGNGCCGATTCAAATTCTATNAACCACAACAAGGTGATTCNATTGACCCTTCCAAGCCTAATTACCACTTGAGCGTTTAGAAATNCGATCAACCGCNGGAAAGTCTTTTGGGATTTCCTGAGTCACTTTGCCGGTCGCTGCCCATTCGGTACCACGTTGTAATGTCGTGATAAAACCGACACATTCCTGTGAGTAAATCCCATGGCCCATTGGCGTGTGGAAGACACGTCCTTTACCGTAATCAACCGTAAAGATCATGGGCTCGTGACGCCCTGTTCCACCAAATTCTTTAGAACCGTAGGCCGTGGCTAATACCGTCATATTTTCAGCCGGCCCGCGAAGCAAATCGTACAATTCATCTTTTTCATGTAACCACTGTCCTGGCATCCCCTTGGTTACAGGATGCTTATTATCCCGAATCGTAACTACAAACGGATGCTGAGAGCCGTGATTTCCACCGCGGCCCGGTGTCGCATCACGAATCAACTTGCCTTCAGAATTTACATAAAGGTAAGGGCCGGACTTTTCATTTCTCCCCCCCCATCCACCAAGGCCGATTGCTTCGTTGTACTCTTTCCAATTTCCAAAAGCGTTATTCGCTGCATGGACCAGTACAAAACCGCCGCCACCTTTGATGTAATCAATAAAAGCGTTCTTCGTGTCTTCCGGCCATGGAGCCCCGTTGTAGTTGGAGACCACCACGTCGTAATCTGAAAATGCCGGTGCAAAATCCGGGTCCGTACCATTCTTTAAAGTGGTGGCAACATCGACAGAGAATAATCCGGTCTCTTCTAAATACCCTTTCATCATCTGTGTGGTCTTAGGCCATACACCATGGTTGTTTTGACCTTCAATGATGAGAGCTTTCATTTTGGCTTGCAGNGTGGGTGTTATCGTCATTACCAACAGCAAGGCAAACATATTTACTCGTCGAAACATCGTATTCTCCAAAGGAATGTGCGAATTGTGAAAACCAATATATCAGCAATGACCAATCAGATTGCCCGTGTCGTTCACGATTATTTATCAACACCTTTTGCTTTTTCAAGTAATTCGAGCACCTCATATTTTATCAGCGGCTCAGCATAGATCCCCAGACAACTACTACGAGCGCGCCAGGTCGTATATCCACCCAAAGCATGTTGTTCAGGTGGAGCAATATATCCAAAGGCACCATTGGCGAGTGAAATCGTATACGTCATTTTAAAAGGGCTGTACTTCTTTATATTTAGCCCTGTTTCAGCAAAAACTTCGTTCGGAATGGCACCGATACCAAGTGTTCCAATCCGGATGGCCTGTAAAGTTATCATGCGGGTCTTGGGCATCTTGCTCAGAATTAATGTCTCCAAAGCATACACTTCTTCGGTTGTCTTAGGCTTCCTCTCAGCAGCCCATTCAGAAACATACTCCTGCGCGACCTGAATTTCGTCTTCCGTTGGAAAGCGAACAGCGACTTCTAATTCTTTTTCCACCATCGTGAGCGGCAGCCATTGGTGATACTCAATGGTTTCAAATGCTTTGAGAGCTGCAGCAGAAACATCTTCAGCAACGGTAAATCGATCAAATTTCCGACGTTCGCTACGTTTATAGTCAGCCAACCAAGTATCACCACTTGTACCATTGGCAATCATTGCCACGGTCGGTCGTTCTTCGTTACCTGATGGAAGTTTTTCTTCAATGATGCCAGCAAACAATCCAAAGTAATCTGCGGAGATATTTGGAGCTCCGGCATAGTGCATTGAATAGGCTGACATAAAAGCGATTTGCTTACCTTGCTTAGTCTGTAATGAGATCACTGGAATATCGGGATCTTCCAATCCAGTTTCCCGAATAGCGTCTGGATTGTTGTAACCTGGATGCATGCGAGCTCGATCATTTCGTGTGCCACCAAAGGGATTGGTGGGTGCCACTCCTTCTTTCATCAGCCAGCGTCGGGTGGCAACATTGACCTCGTCTCTCCCCATCGCAAAACCGATCTGAGCTGGTTGAAGATTCGCATTAGCTAGCTCAATCGCTTTGGCGATGCGACCGGGCAGGAAAAGTACATACCGCTCATCCACCCCGGTTCCTAAAACAGCGATCACAGAGGGAGCACTGTGACAATGTGTTGCCGAAATCAGAATATTTTCTGCTGGAATTCCCGTTTGTGCTTCCGCCATTTCCTTGGCTTTATCAAGCAATTCACGCGGCATCATACAACTATCGACAAGTACCATCGCAATCCTGGTCGTTCCGTCATCCATGACAACCGCTCGCACATGCAATGGGTCATTCACCTCTTCCACTAAACGTTCAAGCATCGATCCATTGACAACAGCAGGCAGATGTTCAGGAGTTGCGTCTAGGCGGGAAGCACCCGCTCTAAAGACCGGGTCCTCTGCCTGACCGGGCGATGTTAATCCAAAGAAAAGAAGCATTGCCGCGGCAGAACACCGACAGATTGATCGAATCATCATTGCAATAAGCACCTTCGATGGGAGATGAAGAACTACATTATGTGTTGGTGGAATTTATCTTTAAGTGAAAATAAAAAACGAGCTACCAACAAAAGGCGTTGGTGGCTCGTGTATTTTANCGAGAACTATACCTGCTCAGGTACAACGTAGGGAGCACGATAAGGCCGGGTCAACATGGTGTCCGCCTGTTTGTCTCCAATAAATTGCTCCTTCACGGGATCGAACTTCAAGTCCCGGCCGATCGAATAAGTATTCTCAGCCAGATCAATTTCGACCGCTTTCAAATTATACTTGAGCATGCCAAGGGAGTCCTTGATTGTCTCGTTATCGTTATAAGGGTTCTCCTCTTTTAACAAGGAATCCTGCTTACCCAGACGGTATGAAATATTAGCCAGATGACACAAGGCACTGGAGTAATGAGCGACTTCAGCATCACAGTTAATCTCTTCCTGTTTACGACTTCGCACTGCCTGAATAAAACTTCCAAATGCTCCGCCAGGAGTTACAGGTGCGCCTTCCACTCTAAGCGACTCTCCCTGATCACTTCCCTGAGCATAGAACTTACCACCTTTGATCACTCCATCCGTGGTGTAGTATTCATTGCTAACCATTCGGTCCGGTGCACCCGACTTGCCTACCAAACCACGAGTTTCGAACAACAAGATCGCATCTTCGTATTCGTAAACGCTGACTTGCATATTCGGAGTCTCTCCCTGATCCTTTTCACCTGGAACATAACGACCGCCAACACTCCAAATCCGCTTGGGCAATGTTGAATCTTTAATCGCCCAGCGAGCGATATCCATTTCGTGAACACCCTGATTACCGGTATCACCATTTCCGGTATCCCAGAACCAGTGCCAGTTNTAGGTATGCAAATTACCATGATAATCTTGTTTCGGAGCGGGCCCTAACCAAAGNTCCCAATCGAGTTCTCGNGGGGGGGNCGTAANCGGNTTATGTCCGATAGACCANCGTGGCTTACAGCAGTAACCCTTNGAAACAAGCAGTTTTCCATACTTCCCTGATTGGACAGCNGCGATCTCATTCGCCTTGCCCTGACTGGATCGATTCTGTGTCCCGTGCTGCACAATACGATCATATTTNGCCGCTGCTTCNACACACTTGCGGCCTTCAAATAAATTATGAGAGATCGGCTTTTCGACGTAGACATCTTTGCCCGCCTGACATGCCCAGATCGTAATCAAGGAGTGCCAGTGGTTACAAGTGGCTACCGTGACAACGTCTAAGTTCTTGTCATCAAGCGCTTCGCGAATGTCCTGCACACAAGTGGGTGTATTGCCACCTTTATCTTGCACCATCTTAGTCCGAGATTCGAATAAACGAGTGTCAGGATCAATCAAATAGCTAACTTCAACGCCATCCATCGGAGCAAATCCTCCGATATGTGAAGTTCCCCGACCATTAATNCCGGCAACNCCAACCCGGATCCGATCGTTAGCTCCAAGAACCTGTCGNGATGACTTTGTTCCCGCCACGGTAAATGCGGCAAATACCGTAGAGGCAGCACCCGTTTTCTTTACAAATTCACGTCGGTTTAATTTCGACATTACNCGTGGTCTCCTATCAGGATTAAGATTTNTATGTCTCGTCGTATTAGACTAGATTCCCGACTGAAATTCCAGCAAATCAGTGAGCCAAGGTGGGCAGCTAGCTACTTCCCTGAAAATCTAATCAGACCATGATATCGAGAATTGGTCGTCCAGCGATGGGTAAAGGACGATTGTCTTTNTCATGGATTTCCGTATCCGGAGAAATCCCCAACAAATAGTAAATCGTAGCAGCCAAATCTTCAGGCTTTACCGGGTCTTCATCGGGAGCCATGGTATAGCGATCTGAGGCCCCATAAATATNTCCACCTTTGACGCCGCCGCCGGCCATTAACACGGTGTAGCAATTGGGCCAGTGGTCCCGACTCTCATTCTTGTTAATCTTGGGAGTGCGACCGAATTCACCCATCCAAACGACAAGTGTCTCGTCCAACAAGCCCCGTTCTTCCAATTCCAACAACAAGGTCGGTAATGTTTGTTCCGTGACGGGAAAGTGATACTTATCTACGATCTTGTACATTCGTGAACCATCAAAGCCATGNGTATCCCAACCACCAGAACCAACCGTACGTCCGCCAATGCTGTTTGAGAAATAGACGGTCGTAAATTTCACACCGGACTCGGCAAGACGCCGTGCCAGCAAAACACTCTGACCATAGGTCGTTCGTCCGTATTTTTCACGCACTCCATCGCTTTCCTGCCCCAAATCAAACGCCTTACGCACTTTACTACTCGTCAACATATTGAGGGCTTTATCGTAATACTGATCGAATCCACGGATTATCTCATTGTCATCGAGTAGTCGACTTTGATTGTCTATGAACTTNTGTAAATCACGACGTCGTGTCAAACGATCCGAATCCAGATCCGCTGGAACACTCAATTGCGGNAACTTGAATTGTTCACTGTTCGGATCTTCTTTGAAAAACAGTGGATCATACGCCTTCCCTAAAAAACTAGCGTGCTGTCCCGGAGTGATTGATCCGTCTCGTAATGTATATGGATACGAAACAAAGGTAGGGATTGAACCACGACTAGGTGCAAGCTTATCGACAACACTNCCATAAGCGGGATATAGTTCCGGTAGGTCTCGCAAACGCTGGTCATCACTNGGAGGTTCATGGCCGCTCAAGGCATAATAGCCCGCGGAATTGTGATGTTTCATTTTATGATGCACACTGCGTATCAATGTGACCTTGTCCATGAGCTTCGCCATTTTTGGTAAATGCTCACAGACATGCAGACCAGGNAACGACGTCTGAATCGGGCGATAAGGGCTTCGAATATCATCCGGAGCGTCCGGTTTCATATCGAACATGTCAATCGGACTGGGACCTCCCCATTGAAACAGAAAAATCACCCGCTTAGCACGAGGCTTAATCACTGTCGTTTTTTCAGCCGCCTCCAGAAGTCCGGGCATGTTCAAGCCCAACATTCCGGCACCGCCAACCTTTAAAGCCTGACGNCGGGACACCTGCAGATCATGTTGTAGTTGAAATAGAGAAGGAGGTTTAATTGACATGTTACTTCTTCACAGTGTTATAGGTTGCCCTATGTTCATTCGCCAGAATCAGCACTTCATAACTTTTACCATTCGGGGCTACTGACAGCTTAATGAAATTGGCTTCACATGCGTCCGCCTTACGGTTTGCGATAAATTCATCCGGAGCATTATTTACCTGACCATCTGGGCGCATATTTTTATGCACCTGGTACATCGCCTGAATCGATGGGGTGGACGTCAACGTGGCAAAAACTTCCGGAGCACAACCTTTGGTAACTCCGTTGTTCATCACAGTCACCGTAGGCAGTACCGATCGCAGAACCAATGGATTGTTACTGCTATCGAGTCCATGATGAGTCACCTGATATACATCCACACGTCCAATCAGATTAATTGGACAAATCAACTTAGCTTCTTGATTCCAAGTGATATCACCGCCATCATAAAAACGGAAATCGCCAAACTCAAGTAACATAGCAACGCTATTGGCATTGTCAGAGCCATCCCGGTCCTTAGCACGACTGTCCTGACAAATCGCTTTGTTGACATTGGCTCTCCGAGGGGCCGGAATGAACTTTTTACGCGTTCCAAGGCAGGTGAAACTTAATGGAGTCTGACGGTTGCGAGCGTCTTTGGCAGTCTGTTTGAGTGGCAACTCAGCTCCTGGATTAATTACCCGGCGAGCCTCCGCTTTGAAAGTGAAATAGTCTTCGCCAGGATCATCGGGCATATCTTCAAACTTACCGTTATCCCAAACTGTTCCCAGCGAGATCATCTTTGAAAGTTGAGAAGCACCACCATAATGATCCCGATGATAGTGAGTCGTAATGAGATGATCGATCTTCGTCAGCCGAGCTTCCCGTGTAACAACATTGAAGATTCGCTGGGGGTCACGAATGCCGGGGTTTCCCGTGTCGATAAGAATCGACTCGCCTTGAGGTGTCACGATGAGAGTGGCTGCGCCACCTTCTACATCCACCCAGTAAATATCCAGACGTCCATCGTTCGCTCCTGCCTGAGCCCTTTGGGTGTTAAACACAACCAGTATGCTCAAGAAGATTACACTAAATACGGTCTTCATGATTCTCTCCTAACGAATCTCGTCGTCACCAGACATCTTAATGCCGAAAAAGGAATTCCTTTGCATTCAGTAGTGCCCAGGTAAGATCCTGAACATTTTCGAGTCGTTCTTCTGTACGAAGCATAAGGTCTAATGAAGTCACCTCCACCCGTTCTTTTCGACGTCCTTTACTTACCACCGCGGACGCTGTTGATAATCCTTCGGCATCCGCCAGATAATTGGTAGCAAAGACAAGTTCTGCGCGACCCGGCGCCCTACTCAAAGTTCTCCAGTATATCAATTTCACTAACTCCGCATCTGAAATCTCAGACTCGGCTAATTGACGGACCTGGCTTTCACTCTCATTCATACGCTCGCCAATTCCCTTGTCACTCACAAGAAAAAACACTTGATTCAGCGTTGTTTCATTGGAACGCTCACATTCACAAGCCATCATTCGGTCTGGTTTCCCAAACGTAGCTAGAAATAAATCACCGGAAGATGGAGCCTCTTTCCTCCATTTAATCTTACGAACACCCGGAATCTGTCCGGCACGAATACCAAGCTCATAACCATTAAACTTAGCTGGCAGGCCGATCGCCTGATTCTGAGCATCTAGCAGCACTTCCGCATCAAGTCGTTTCACAATGGCTCGCGAGAAGTTCTGCTGATCGTTCCCATTAGTCGCATTGGGTTGTGAACTTAGCTGATACGTTGTGGAAACCATAATTTGCCGTACCAATGCTCGAACATCAAACCCGGAATCGANAAAGGCTTGGGAAAGTGCATTTAACAGTGCCGGGTTTACCGGTGGNTTAGTAACTCGTAAATCATCNACNGGTTCGACAAGNCCACGTCCCATCACGTGGTACCAAATTCGGTTCACCTGACTTCNTACAAACCACTGATTCTCCGCTGAAGTCACCCATTTCGCCAGAGAATTCAAACGATCCTCTTCTGCGTCTTCCGCCAGCGTAGCATTCCCCAGAAAGCGGGGGGATGCCGGGGACTTCGTGCGAGCATTTGTGTACTCTTCTTGGAATGCATATTTAACAATCTGCTCTCCAACAAACTCATTCTTATCGAATTTATCCGACCGCTTATTATCACCAACCTCTTCGTACTGTATTCCGCTAAAGAGTGTTGCCCAATCATAATAATCATCTTGAGTCCAGCGATCAAAAGGGTGATTGTGGCACTTAGCGCATTGAAGCCGGATACCCAAAAACGTTCGTGCCGTGGTCTCGGCTCGAACATCCGGAGTTCTATTGGCTCGCCAGTAATTCGTGGTGGGCACTTCATAAGTGCTGCCGGTGGCAACGATTAACTCACGAACAAATTGATCCAGTGGCTTTCTCTGCTCAAATGAATTACGAATCCAGCGGTGATATACTTCAACTCCCTGACTGTCTAAAACTTTCTCTTCATTACGTAACAAGTCTGACCAGACCAGGGCCCAGCGATCACTAAATTCCGGTCGATCAAGCAAACTATCGATTAATATTGCTCGTTTATTCAAATTGCTATCATCTACAAATGCTTTCGCTTCTTCCCCGGTGGGAAGTATCCCCAGAGCATCAAGAAATGCTCGACGAATAAACTCTGAGTCATTCGTTAATTCCGCTGGCTGAATTCCCAGCTTTCTGAGTTTCTCAAATACAAACTCGTCCACATAATTAACGGTTTCCGGGAAACGAATACGCTTACGACTTGTTCGCGGCATAAACGCAACGCGAATTGCCAGCTGATTATTTAAAAAACGAACTCCAATCGTTGATTCACCATCTTTCAGACGATGGACTAGTCCTCCTGCTGAAACTTCAGCAACCAGATTCGAGGGTTCATAAACAGCCAGAGAGGTTACATCGGCCGTTGAGCCATCAGAAAATTGAGCCATGACCTGAAGTTGGACCGAATCTCTTGGTGCTCGAACAACACTGTCTTCCGGCAACACAACCAAATTCGTTACCTTGACTTCGTTCTCGTCCGGTCCCGGTGCTCCGGCTTTCAGCCAACGACTAAGAATCGAATACTCCAAAGAATCGGTACGAAAGCGTGTCCCGCCTTGATGAGAAACAGCACTTATAGGCTTCAGCAAAATCAAACTCTGAGCAGGCTCCAATAAATTGAGCCGACGCCGGCTATACTCTTTCATTAACCACTGGTAATCGTCGTTGGGACTCTGACCACGCAGCGACAACCTGAAGCCACCCTTGCCGTTTAGATTGCCATGACAGGCTCCCATATTACAACCGGCCTTTGCCAAAACCGCTTCCACTTCGATATCAAAACGCACCTGGGGAAAGGGATTCTTCGATTGCTGAGCCTGCAGACTCTGAAGCACACAAAGACACATCAAGACTACCACTAAGAGCCGTCCAGCATGCCGTTTCCATGCACACACGTNATACATTAGAGAGCAACGATGCACGTNGAAATTCCTTAGCAACNNGGCNNAAGAGGTGAATTNATACTANGGTCTATACTAATTCATCNAGCGGCTTCGTACCGGATGGAATCAGNTANTGAGGACGCCCACGGAAGTCGAATAAACGATCCGAATTCAGATTAATACCCATATTTCGATAGAGTGTTGCATAGACTTCTTCGAANAGAACCGGGCGNTCAATCGCTTCGCCAGCCTGACGGTCTGTTTGCCCAATCACCTGTCCGGTTTTCATACCCCCACAAGCAAGTAAGGCACTCGAGACTCGGGGCCAGTGATCACGTCCAGCATTCTTATTTATTTTTGGTGTGCGNCCAAACTCNCCCCAGGCAACNACGGAAACGTCATCCGCCATACCTCTTTGATGAAGGTCTTCNACCAAGGCNGTTATACCCTGGTCGAAAATCGGAAGCTCTTCTTTACCTATCTTGAAGTTACTGCCATGCCAATCCCAGAAGCTGTAATTNACCGTTACGACTCGTACTCCNGCTTCCACTAGGCGACGAGCTAATAAGAGGTTTTGCGGGACACGAGGAGCCCCATCACCCTTCGGCTGATTTGGATTAGCATAGCCATAACGTTCACGCGTCTCCGCCGATTCTTCACTGACATCTAAAGCCTTGAACAAGTCTGATGATGTCAGGATACCCATGGCACGTTGTGAAAAGGAATCCATACCTTCCATCTTCCCTGAGTTGTCCCAGTGACGACGAAATCCATCCACCGATGCCAGCAAAGTTTTGCGATCATCCAGTCGATCAGTCGTGATATCTTTCANAACGAGATCATCTTTACCTGGTCCACTTGGACGGAAGCTACTATGTCCCAGGCCAAGAAATCCCGCCTTAGGTTCGTTGTAGGGTTTGTGCTTGGTGGTATAGCAAAGGCTAACAAAGGGAGGCACTCCATCATGTACGGGTCCCTGAAATTTAGAGACCACGCTACCGATGTGAGGCCAACCGCCCGCCGGTTCATTATTTGCAATATTGCCCGTAAAACACTGNAAACCTGTGTGTCCTCCCTGACAATTTGCCATCGTTCTAATCGGGACAAACTTGTCCATCATCGCTGCCATCTTTGGCAGATGCTCACAGATTTCAATTCCCGGNACATTTGTTTTGATCGGTGAGAATTCACCGCGCACTTCNGACGGAGCGTCNGGCTTCAAATCATACATATCCTGATGAGGAGGTCCACCGCACAGATACACCATAATGACCGCTTTGTGCGAATTGGAGACACCGCTGGCAGCTTCTGCCTGCAATAACTGAGGAAGTGTTAAGCTTCCCAAAGCACCAATTTGAAGGAATGTGCGACGGTCATGACCATCACAAAACTTACTTCCCGCTACCGGACGATCGAGTATTNTTAGCACCTGTCAAACTCCTTTTGACAACGAAAGTGGCTGTCAGATGATTNATATTTGATTGAATTCTGTGACGCTTACTTTGTCCTTACAGTAATTCGCGAATTGGCTCGACACCTGCGTTCACTGGGGAATAAGGACGACCCCGGAGATCGAATTCTCGAGTAGCTCGAAGGTTCACTCCGATTTGGTTATATAACGTGGCAGCAACTTCCTGGAAGTTTACAGGGCGATCAACGGCATATTCACCAAGACGGTTAGTCTCACCAATAACCTGACCATGGTTCATTCCACCGCCAGCCAAAACAGCTGTACTAACACGAGGCCAGTGGTCACGGCCAGCNTTAGGATTAATCTTTGGTGTCCGGCCAAACTCACCCCAAACCACCACTGAGACGTCTCGATTAAGTCCTCGGTCATGAAGNTCCTGAACAAGTGCTGATAACGCACCGTCAAGCATGGGCATGTCCTGACGAGCACGATCAAAATTACCNCTATGCCAGTCCCAACGACTNAAGTTCAGCGATACAACNCGAGCACCAGCCTCCACTAATCGTCGAGCAATTAAGAAGTTCTCTGTCATCTTCGGAGCGCCGTCTGCGCGAAATTCCGAATCGCCTTTGCCGTATCTTTCGAGAGTCTCTGGAGACTCGTCAGAAATATCCATCGCATCTACCAGTTCCGAAGAAGTCAGAATTCCCACGGCTTGCTGAGTAAAAGCATCCATCCCATCCATCGCACCAGTCAGATCGACTTCTCGTTTGATACGATCAACAGATGCGAGTAGAGCGTTACGGTCCTGCAGGCGATCCAACGAAATACCTTTGAGAACCATGTTGTCTGTTTTGCTTGTTTCCCCTTTTCCACCAACCAAGCGAAAAGGTCCATGAGCCATACCTAGAAAGCCACCGTTTCCGGGATCTCCCCAAGGATTGTGGCTTGTCTTGTAGAACATGCTAACGTGGGCCGGAATGCTTGGATTGACCTGACCTTGCACCTTGGATACCCAGGCACCAATCGAAGGCCAGCCGCCCGTTGGCTCATTGCCCGGGGCAAAGCCAGTCATCGCCTGAAACGAAGCGTGCCCACCAGCTGCTCCTACAATCGAACGGATGATAGTGAACTTATCCATCATCTTTGCCATCTTAGGAAACAATTCACCGATTTGAATCCCTGAGACGTTGGTCGATATCGGCTGAAATTCACCACGGATTTCAGAAGGAGCATCCTGNTTAATATCCCACATATCCTGATGAGGAGGTCCACCTGGAAGGAATACNTTAATCACCGCCTTGTGCTGTCGCCCCAAGCTTTGTTGAGCTTCAGCTCGCAGTAACTGAGGTAAAGTAATACCACCTAAGGCAGCCGCGGATCCGATGGTTAAGAAGTCACGTCGACTGTGTCCATCACAGAACTTTTCAGTTTTTGAATTGCGTCCAAATATCGTAAGCATCACTGTATTCCTTTATCTGTTTTCTCCCTATTAATATTATCACATATCGACATACGCCCCAATCAATGTTTCTTTCAGTGAATCCCCCCAACATGGTGGATTTACCTGTTTTTCAAGGGTTATTCACTCGGTTCGAGGGAGGGCCCCACCAATTCCGNCCATTTTTAGTTCGTCTGGACGACCATCAAATATCTATCGAATGAAAAAGAATGCACTAGTGGAGCCAGTCGTTCGCCAGATACCATTGATAAGTCTGTTCGAGTCGGGATTTGAGGCGGATCGGAAATTCATAGTCGAGATCATTAATCACATTTTCAACCGAACATTCCCACGACTCAGATTGAGCTTCACGTATTTTGTCGAGATTGAATGACATTGGGCGGCCAAACAGTCGAGCGANTGCTTCCACAGTCACTCCCAGCAACCAAGTCAANGGGCTTGGAACGGTCGCCTGCCNCGCCCCTCGCTTACCAATCACCTGCTTGAGCATCGAGCCTAACCGAGCGTAACTCGGTGTTTCATCGCAGACTCCAAAATAAACTCCATCCCCTGAAACGGCCTGAAGTTTATCATCGACAGTAATCCGNTGACCTNGCTCAGCAACACGNACTAACAACTCGCATAAGTCTGCCACATGGATTAATGGCACTCGCGGTGATGCGGGNCCCAACACCGCATGCGATCCCATGCGNGCCATCGATTGAAAGACAGGAAACATCTCTTTATTACGTTCACCGAAAACCATCCCCGGTCGAACGATNGAAGTCGGGACTCTNTTCGCAAACAACAACGCGGCGCATTCACCAGCTCGTTTACTAAATCCATAATTAGAGACAGGACGCGGAGCATCATCCTCCATCCGCACCTGATTTCTGGCAACCGGACCGGAAGCCGCAATGGATGAAACGACGACATGTGCGGGAGGAGCTTCCTGATTGGCACAGGCTTCCGCCAAATAATAGGTGCCGTCGCGATTCACCCTCAATAAATCNTCTAAANCGAAAGCGGTNGTACGACCTGCCAAATGGATCACCACGTCTACATCTCTGATNGCCTCCTGNAACAAGTCACGCTCGTACAAACTAGCTTTGGCAATTTCCACTCCCAACGGATCAAGCAACGACGTATCTGACGTTGCTCTGATCAAGCAACGCACATCAGCACCGCGATCAACCAACNTTTTCGCCAGATGACCGCCAATGAATCCTGTCGCTCCCGTGATCAAATAACGGCTCATCTATCGAGTTTCCGAANNCTCTTCAAACGTTTTNTCATANATNCGATAGGTCTTATCAACTGTGCAGCCGGCNCGGGCCAGCGATTTATATGACAAGTGATTACTTTCCAGCACCCAGGAAATCTCGAGGTGATCTACGGTCCATTTTTTCCACAAGTCCTTCAATCGCGAGACAAGCACAACGCCTAATCCCCACTTTTGATACTCGGGCAATACATTCGCACTGATCAATCGCATCTTTGTAATCTTCCTACGTTTGGTAAATAATTTGTAACCAAACGGAAAGAGCTTTCCACCGATTTCCTTAACAACTTCGTTGTAATCGAGAAGCACNACACTCGCGCCAATCACTCTCCCGTCTGCTTCTATAAACGTCGTCAACTCAGGTACGATCAGCAANTTGAGACCCTTGGCAATGTGTTCCAGTTCCGCGTCGCTCATCGGAACAAATCCCCAAGTCCCAACAAGAGACTTGTTATAAATATCCAANAANGTTCGTACATCTTCTTTGAAACGCTTTCTGTCTAACGTTCGCAGCTTGAGATTGAACTTCTCTTTGGCAATATCCACAATTCGGAACATCTTCGGGTCCAGACGTTCAACGATATCCGTAGGAGCGTAAAATGCCACCANATCCTCGACTTTGCGCAACCCGTAATGCTCGAGCANCTCGGCATAGTAGGGAGGATTATATGTCATCATGAAGCAAGGCGGGCTATGCCAACCATCAATCAATAATCCCACTTCATAGTTGAGTCCTGGGTTTACCGGACCTCGCATCGCTGTCATGCCACGCTCGGCAAGCCATGCATGAGCTTTCTCGAACAATGCGTTTGCCACATCCTGATCATTAACCGACTCAAACAAGCCGAAGAATCCCAACTCTTTTTCATAACGTTCGTTATGGCCATGGTTGACGATAGCCTGAATGCGACCGACGACTTTACCGTCCCGTAATGCGATAAAGGTCTGCGTATCATTGATCTCATGGAACGGATGTNTAGAGAAACCTGCACGTTCCTTNAAATCGATCAGCAGTGGCGGGCACCACATATCATCGCCGGCATAAATCTCGTTTGCCAGATGAATGAACTGTTTTTGCTCTCGCCGTGTTTCCACTGGTTTGACAGTAATGATCGACATAAAAAGGCCCTCTACCGCAAGGTAATCGTTGCTTGGTTTTTTAATTGTCGGAGCGCGCAACTGGACAGGTCGAGATTTTTTTCACTAGAGGGATAAGGATGGCCGTTTGTAAGCGGCATGATCGTCAGAACCAGCAAAATGCAATTGGTTTCGCAACGATCCAGTCAATNAGANCAACCGGAAACCCNACACAGCCAAAGCGCGCAGAGGCGCCTACTCCTCGTATTTATGGCCTTGATCATGGCGAATAATGCGTTCCAGATTCGACTCATCCGCGAGATGATCGTGAGGNCGTCCGATCGAAATGCGTTCATCACCCACCAATTCAACCGCCGCGGTTAACTCCAATTCATTCTTACGCTTCGTCTCTTTCGAAGAGAAGTATTTTCCAAGCGGGCTACTTAAAATAGCCGGCAGAAACAATAAGTCGCCAAGTAAAGCGGCTGCTAGCAAGGTTAGCATTAAGACGCCGAATCGCTGAGTTGGCGTGAAGGANCTTAANGCAAATACACTCAATCCTAATCCGCCAATCAGTGTCGTCTGCGTCATCGCCGCACCACAACGTTGGTAGGCCAACATCAATGCTCCTCGACGAGCGAGACCTTTATTGAGNCCTTTACGGAACCACGTCAGGAAGTGGATGGTATCATCAACCGCCACCCCCATGGCAACACTCGCTGTCATCATCGAACCGATATCAAGAGCAGCACCAATGTGCCCCATCAAGCCGAACACGAGAATAACCGGAAAGACGTTCGGAATCATCGATACCATTCCACCACGGATATTGGCGAAATTGCNTNGGCTAAGACTACCGTTTCGCATCATGACCATCATCACAACCGCAATCATTACAAAGGCTAAACCAATACTTTGAATCAAACTGTTTAGCAATTCGTTCTGAGCTTTATAAACGATCGGTACAACGCCGGTGTAAACAATCTCAAACCCTGCTTCGGTATTCTCGGAAGAACCCAAAACGTTCTCGACACCATCCAGACCGGCCTTGTCAAACCCGGTCAGATCAATAAAGTTCGTNGAATTCTCTGCGATTAGTTTCTTATCAAAAACAGGATCGTCCCCGACAGCAATCACATAATCATAAGCTGCCAGACGAGACTTCCATTGCTCTTCACTAAGTCCCTCTAACATCTCAGCAACCTGATCCTTCTCTGGATCCAGCCACCATAGCTGNTTGGGATGTCGCGGNTGATTATAAAAACCTTTTACAAGCAAAAGCGAATTCAGTGTTTTCGAAAACAAACCGACGGTGTCCACCGATGCACTTGTTGATACATTGCCGGAAGAAGCAGCATTCCCTTCCGAATCGCCTCCCGTTCGCAGAATGGGACGAGTTGGATCCGCGCCAATAACTAAAACCCTGTTCTTATCAAAAAATACGTTTTCAGCGTTGTAAACATCTGCTCCCTGACCTCGNTCAGCTTCAAATCGATGTAACAGATAGTTACGAAATTGGTAAGCCATCTGAATTGGCTCAACGACGGTTTTCAAATTCGTAACAAATTCACCGTAATCAACATCGTTCAACGCTCCTAAACGGAGACTAATTCGCCAAAGCTCATTCTCCACTTCTCCGCTAAGCATCTCATAAGCAAGGTAATCCTCATCCATGAGTTGCTGAGCACTCTGTTCTAAGACTGAGTTTGTCGTGGAACGNGTGGTTCTCGAAGAGGCCGGTGGTAATTCAGGAGCAAAGGTTACAGCCGACATACCCTGACCGATAACGTCCTGGCCTTGATCGCCAAAGACTTCTTCCACNGCCAACTGAATACTCTCAACCAACTCCACTCGTTCAAGCATCGTCAGTTGATACTTTTGATGATTTTGTTCTGCCACGGTGATTGGCGGATTATCAATTCGCTCCTGCCGGGCAGGCAAAGCGGTTTCCGGGCCTATTTTGACAACCATCTCCATCGGAGTCAGTTTGCCAAAGTTTTGTTCCATCCATTCATAATCGCGGATAATCTTAGCCTGACCGTCGAACAGCTTTAATAACTGCACCGACATATTCACTTTGGTCAGGCCCCAGACGGAAAGACCTAGAACACAGAATCCGAGACAGATAACTAACTTGTAGTTATCCATCACTTTACCACCAACAGCCATCCAAAACCGAGTCAGCAAAGACTCTTCATTGATTTTCTTTTTCTTTGATTTCGGCTTACTAAATTTGGGCACCCACAACTTCANAGCAGCCGGTAAGTATGTAAATAAGAGTACTAACGTCGCCAGTACACCTAAGCCTGAATAGAGGCCAAAGTTCTTAATTGGTGTGAGATTACTGATATACAGTGAGAACAATCCAAGCGCCGTGGTAAACGAGGCAATTGCACAGGGCCAGGCACCGTGAGCTAACGCATTTTCACTGGCGCGAAGCTCCCCTTCTTCAAACACGGCGTCCCGATANTAGTTCACGATGTGAACGGCACCGGAAATTCCAAGCACGTAGACCAGAGAAGGCATCGACAACAGAACTGAATCAACAATACCGCCGGCATATCCAACAATCGCCATACTCATGATGGCACCAACGCCACCTACAAAGAAAACCATCAACGTCACGCTGAAGCTGCGAAAGCTTAAATAAGATAACGCCACGCCAAGGATAACGGAGAGTCCGACCAGACGGCCCAGAGTAATCTGTCCTTCTTCATCGATCGATGCATTATCGACGGGAGGCCCACCCATGCGGATGACTTTGCCTTCGAGTTTTGCTTCGGTGGCCCAAGGCGCCATCGATGGTCTTGGCGGAGCAANCACTCCGGATTCTTCNGCCAGTACGACCAATTTCCCACGGGGTTCCTTACCAATCCCGCGACCAACAACTTTCTTTAGATTCGCTTCACCGATATCACTNAGTGTCACAACGATACAAGTTTGGCGAGGCGGAGCCTCNACCTCCAGCTCTTCAAAAAATGCATACCACAGAGATGCCCGCTGAGATGCCGTCACTTGATTCAAGGCCTCCCGATCGCCGGCAAATTGCTCTTCAACAACCCGGGTTACAAACGCGTCGAGCTTCGCCTCCCANCCAACTGGAAATTCAGCGATTTTCTCTGCACCTAACACCTCAACAAATGCCGGAGGNGTCCAGACGAACCCCGGCAAAGTCACCGGTGCGAACAGAGTGCCGGTCAATCGACTATANGCCAATTGCTCAGCATATTGCTCGCGATTCTCATCTGACATATTTTGACCGCGTGGGAGAAGGACCCCATTCACTCCGGACAATTCTTCAATCGCATCAGGGCCCGAACGAACGGAGGTAAAGTACCGTGACGTTAGTTTACGTGGATCATCGAAAAAGTCGTTCGATTCACCTGTTTCACGGAACGCTTCGCCAAACTGATCAATCGACTCAGCCTCAACCGAAATATTTTTTAGAACNCCTCGACGAAATGCCCGCATCAGGTTGGCAATCACATCATCGGTCTCTTTCGAAACCCAGAGCTGTCCATCTTCTGTGATGAAGTAAGACTTATTGTCCTTACCCTTCAACCACTTTTCACCGCGGCCGGCAAAATCAAAATTGTAGTCATCCAAAGCATAAAGCCCGAGTTCATCTGCCCGTTCGCGAGCTCGGAGTAACTCTTCTGCATACCGACGTTCGTATTGAATTCGAGCTAACTCTTCGCCTTCGAGATTAGGGTCAATTTCCGGGAGCACCAAAATCTCATTTCTGAGTTTTTCAATCAGTAACTGATAACTTTCGTCGTTCTCGTTACATCCTTCCCAGGTAACAACAATGAACTGTTCACCCATAAAGTGTTTACCGAACCAGTTGAGCTCCTGAGTCTCAGGATAATCCGATGGCAACCAGTTCTTCACATCATTCTGCATGTTCTCCATGGCTGTGCGGGAACCCCGCAAAGCAAAGGGAACGAGAAAGCAAACCACCATTAAAACTAATAGGGCATTAGTCACTCCAAGAAACGGAGCTTTACGATTGAGCAATGGTAATTGTTCTTTGTCGGACAACTCTAAATCCTGACCTGCGCACCCGATAATCAAAGGGTTACGCGCATAGTTCGCCTGTGTTTAAGTATAAAAGAGTACCGCTGTGTACTCATCGCGTCTACGTCAATGTAGTTTATGACGTTCGCAAATATCCTCGAATCCCAAGGAGCACTCCCCCCTGTTTACCTAAACCACCAAAAACTCGTTAAAAAGTTGCGCGGAATATATCAATTGAGCCTGTTAGGGGTTTATTCCCAGTGTTTCTTNAACGTGGTACCATCATAGGATTGAAGTAGGAAACGTCCTACCAAATGCCCCACATCTGTTTGAAACCGTGCAGCGGCCTAAACATCTCTAGCTCTAGATCTCGCTAGAGATGGAACAGGCAAGTGCACGAATCCAGATATCAATCAATNACATTAATACCCGAGACCTCTCCGGATACACTCAATGGCACTTTCATCTAATGATTTCTGTCCCTGCGGCAGTGGTGACAAAATACGATTCTGCTGTGGCAAACATATCGTCAAAGAACTCGATAAACTCTCCTCGGCGATTGAAGGTGAGCAGTACATTGCCACACTCAAACAAGTCGATAGTTTAATTGAAGAGAAAGGAAACCTCGCTTGCCTGCTGGCCATAAAAGGNATCGCTTTGATGGCGACTGGCCAGATAGATGCNGCTCAGGAAAATGCTCTCGAGTTTCTCGACGTCGAACCAGAAAACTCCACTGCCTGGGCTCAGCGTGCCATCACCAGTGCCGATGAACCTCACAAAGTCATGGAATATGTTCAGAAATGTCTTGAACACTCNTCCACCGAGCAGATCCCTCAGTTGATCCTGCCGGCTATCCAGGGAGTGACTGATGCCCTGTTCGCTTCAGGCAATCTATTCGCTGCATTTTCACACCTCACCTTGGCATCGGCGATTTCNCGCGGCAATCAACAGGCCGTCATGCGAATGTTTGAATTCGTACAAAACCCTGACTACCCGCTACTACTTAAACAACGTTTGCCGTTACCNNNCTTAACTGACGGCGCATCTTATGCCGANGCCTATGAAGAAATTAGCGAACTGTCTCGCCGAGGCGCATGGTTTTTAGCTCTGGATAAAACGGAAGATCTCCTAGAGGAAAACAAAGACGATCAAGTTCTAATGAAAGCCATTGCTGTTCTAAACACTTACCTTGGACAGGATGAAGGTGCCGATGCCTGGCGAGATTACCTTGCCACAATCGATAACGCTTCGGATGACGCTATTGAAGCGGAAGCTTATGCTCAAATGCTTGAAAACCAGTCTAATCCTGACGTACAACCAATCAACCGAGTCCTCTACTACGTGGCAGACTTAGACGAAGTACAGGAACTGCTTGTTGCCAGTGATCAGGCTCGCCTTGTCCCTTCCCCTGGATTTTCCAATGAGGATCCGGACAATCCTCCTCCCCGCGCGATCTTTGTTCTTACCGATCGACCTCAACCCCAAAGTGGTGCTGATCTGACTCTCGAACAGGTCCCCATAGGGATTGCCTCGATCTATCTATTTGGTAAGCAGACCGACCGTGAAGCTCGAATTGAACTTGTCCCAAGCTCTATCGGTGGCGAACAAACTGCCGGTGATGCCCTGACGGATCTTGCCGACGGGAAGCTTGGAAAACCGGACTCGTCAGAAGAGATCTCTCAAGTGCCTGTGCTCACCGACAGTATGGCGTGGAATCCTGTGTTTCCTGAGGACACGCCTCAGGAAAAGATTCAGGAGCTTTCGCTGGAGCATCGAAACACCAGTCTTACCAAACTATTTCCTAAGATCAAGCTCGCGGCATTAGAAGGCATGACACCCGAAGAGGCCTCGGTTGACTTTGAAGGCAGAATCAAGCTCGAGGCCTGCCTGTTGATCATTGAATCTAACCTTCAATGTCGTGATCACAATGCCACTCTCAATGAAGTTCGTGAATCTCTCAATCTGAATGGTTTTGAAGCTGTTGATCCCTCCGACGTTGACCTCAATCAGGTTCCTGATATCCGACTGGCGCGGTACGACGTTTCAAAACTTAATACACAACAACTCGGCGATGTCTACCAACGCTGTTACTTTGTTGGCTTCCGGAGAGGGTTTATCAATGCGGCGGAAGAAATTATCAAACGTGATGAAAAGCCTCCACACGTAAATATGTCTGACGTATATGCTGCTTTGTTGGAAAGTCGTGATTCGCTCGAAGGCCGGCTCGAACTCGTTGAACTGGCAAAAGCAGAAATCAGCGAGCAAGAATCTCCTGCCGCCTGGCTCCTGCGTGAAATACCCTTGCGACTGATGAATCAGGAAGCTCAGGCTGCATCCGACCTGATTCGCAAGTTGGAAACCGACCATATTAACGAACCAGGCATCGCCGAACAATTATATGGGCTACTAGTTCAAATGGGAGTCATGAACCCTGATGGCACTCGTGCCACCCCTTC
>PAJC01000084.1 GCA_002705165.1 Planctomycetaceae bacterium
CAGCCAAGGGGACCTCTTTACAAGGCTATCTAACTGGTTATCAGGCCACCAATGCCAACGCAGGCGATTCAACAATTCAGTTCAACCAGCAAGAATACGCTGAAGCCGGGTTTAGCTCTGCCTTTGAAGAAGCTGTTGAACAGGCTTTACTAAAAACGAAGAATAAGATGGCTGAGCTACCGTGGGAGGTAGAGATCGCCGATGTCGAAAAAGACCAAATTTATCTGGGGATAGGTAGTAAAAGCGGTCTTAAGGTAGGACAACAATTAATCGCTCTGGCCGTCAAGAAGTATATCTACCACCCCAAATCGGGATTCGTCCTGGATGTAATTACTGAAGAGTTGGGAAAGCTTACGGTTACCCAGGTTCTTTCAGCTACCACCGTATGTACAGCAGATCCTGGCATTGGTCTGCAAGTAGGTGACATTGTTAGAGTCTAGCTCTCGAAAATCGTGACCGACATGAGAATCTCAAGCTAGGGAATTAAAAACAGTACGCCCGGTCACCAGAGTTGGCACTGGGCGTACTGCTTAATAATCCTTACCATTCTATCGTTAGGTCAATGAAGTCCCAAAGAAGTGAGCACGACACCTTGGAACTTGGATTTTTACGATCAGGCCCCTCACTCGTTTTATCCGGGCCATTCACTCCGCTTGGTTCTGAATTGCGATAGACATCAGGCCCTGGAAGAACGGTGCCTCCAAATTCTCGAAGTGCAACAATAATCTTCTCCATTCGGGTTTTCGGGTCTTTGATATGGCTCGCCAGGACCAGTTCGGCTTTAAGTGCTTTTTGCTGTCCTATAGTTAGTCGTGCTAGGTCCGTGGCAAAGCGTACAACGTCGCTATTCTCGATCCCGCTAGTATCAATTCTTAGGACATGTTTACCCATTGCTTGCCGAAGCGTCATTTCCTGTCTATCCGGTCCATCTCCGTCGGCGGATTCTACTCCGAAGCAAATAGTTGGTAGAAGCATAGTCACAACGGTAAGGATTACTGCTACTTTATTGCGATGTCTCATCTTTTTTTCCCTTATCTTGGTTACCCCTTCATACGTACTAACGTAAACGCAATGATCACCGGACAGGAAATATGCTTTGTTTGAAAAAATACTTCACGAACTAGCCTAGCTTGCAAATATAAGTAGTTCTCATTATTAGAGAATTAGAGCCTGGTCTTTCAGTGCGTATCAGAAAGCTTAAGCGTCAATAAGCTTTATGCTGCTCTTCTAAGTAATCTCAACAGGGCCCATAATGGGCTCGAAAATCCGAAAAACGCAAGGACAGCATATCCCATAATCTTTTTCCATTCACCAGTGGTTGCAGCCACAAGCAAAAGCGGAGTGAAAACGACGACAAACAACACCAGAACTGGAAAACCGAATGGGTAATCTTTTCTGAACTGCTGTAACTTTTTACCACCAAGCCAGGCAATCCCTTTCCAAAGTCCGAAAAGGATACCAAGGAATACCGCCAAAACGGGGAGCATTATCAGCCAGTCAATCAGCGTCTCCACCATAGATAATAGGCACCTCTTATCAAACCCTTCACAAAAGACACGTGAAAGGGTTTCGCCGGAAAACTAAGTTTCGAAAATTTCGTTTAATTCGCGAGTACTGTCACCGAACTGCGGGGTTTCGACATCAACCGCATTCATCATCGATACGAACATATCAGCGAGTCTTACCTCATTTTCATCGAATTGTCTGAACTGACCATGCCGGATTCCAAATTGCTTTCCGCCGGCTAGGATCAACGGGTAATTCCTGGCAAGGTGTGTTTTACTGGTAGAACATCCATACATAATAAGCGAGCGGTCCAAGACTGTTCCGTCCCCTTCCCGGGCCTTCGATAGCCGGTCAAGGAAATAGGCAAAATTTTGATTCATGAACTGATCCCAAAGTCCCCAATCTTTGAAGTCCGAGCCTTTACGGTGGCTTAATGCGTGATGTGGACGCAAACCTAAAGCCTCAGGAAAGTGGTCTGACTTTGAGCCCCCGCCCTCAATACCAAGCATGTGAGTGACAACTCGAGTGGTATCCGTTTGAAATGCGTGGAAGATTAAGTCATAAAAGGCGCGAACGTAGTCTTCCATGTTGGCACTGGTTGCATCGACGCTGATGGAAGCTTCGGCGACCATCGCTTTTGGTTTGTCTAGCCAGATTTCAAGCCGTTGAATTCTGCGTTCGTATTCCCGCATCGATGACAAATATTCGTCCAGTTTCGCTCGATCTCGCCCGTTCAAACGGGTTTTCAGAGAATTGGAATCCTCCAGTATTCCGTCCAACATGCTCTTCTTAAGAAGTAGTTGCTGCCGTGCAGCCTTGAGGCTGGTATCATTCTGCCCAAATAACATATTAAAACAGCGTCGTATATTATCTTCGGCAGGGATGGGTTGTCCGGTTTTGGTGAATGATAGGGTGTGTGTTCGACCTGTTGTTCCCACTCCACCACCAGTAGATAAGGCAAGTGATTGAAAACGCGTATCGTCACCAATCTTCTCTGCGATTACCTGATCCATAGAAATCGTATTGCTATACGAATTCGCGTCTACGGGGGCCGCGGTTAGATACACATCAGAGACCCCGTGCCCTGCCATATGGCGTCCGCCCGGATGGGATAGTCCGCTGATGAAAGTGATGTTGTCACGATGCCGTTCAAACGAGGCCGTTGACTGATTCAGCTGATAGTCATAGCCAGTTCCTTTCGGGAACCAATGCCAGTCGGAATGAAATTCCCCGTCTTTCGGAGGAAGGGCNACACCATTNGGAAAAAAGAAACAGGCNACGCGAGTNGGAGAGTCAGTTGCTCGCGGAGTGCTATTTGCCATCGTCATCGAATCCAAGAATGGCAAGCCAAGGGCGAGCCCGCCTGTTCCGCGAAGCATTTGCCGCCTGTCAAGGTGCCAGGATTTCTTGTGACTCATCTTGAGGGATCCCTAAAGTCGATGNGTATTAATTGGAGGAATATCTATTTTGACCTAAACGACTTACTCATGACAACATCCTCCAGNAATGAAGAGGGGCGAAAATCATTTTCAATTAAACGTCTGGAAAGTTTGACAANAGTATCTTCATCGGAAAAATCGAGCTTCCTACCTAAAGCGTATTCAGAGATTCGGCGAACAACGGCTTCGGCAAATTCTTCCGAGCGTGCTTCGATGAGGTGGTCCTGCAGGGCTCGCATTCCNTTAATTTCCGTACCATCGGGTAGAGTGGTGGATGCATCGAATTTTACGGTTTGATCGGTGGAATTACCGTGACCCTTCAATTGGCCCAATGCGTTAAATTGTTCGAATGCGATACCCCATGGATCAATATGATCGTGGCATCGCGCGCAGGCAGCCGCTTTCCGGTGGAGTGCGATCTGTTGTTTGAGAGTCAGATTCTCGCGATTGGTCTCCTCGAGCGGAGGAGCACCAGGTGGAGGTGGTGGCGGAGGATCCGCAAACAGGCGTTTATTCAACCAGACACCTCGGTAGATTGGATTGGATTCCATGCCATCGCTGCCAAGCAAACTAATCGTTCCCTGCGGAAGGATACCGCCCGGGCGGCTCTGGTCACCGAGGTCCACGCGGCGGAAATGTGCGCCGTCAACTGGACTGATACGGTAATGCTTTGCAAGCTCGCGGTTGACGATGGCAAAATCTGAGCGAATCAGGTTTTTAAGGCTTAGATCGTTGTCGAAGATATAGCCGGAGAAAAGCGAGGTCTCCAATACCAGATCTTCTCTTAGCTCATCGCTAAATTCCGGAAAGGTCTCTGGGTTGACTGCAACGTGCTGCATCCTATCAAGTCCAAGCCACTGCGTTGTAAAATGATCGGTGAATCGTTTAAACCGCGGGTCGTTTCGCATTCGTGTTACCTGGGCAGGCAATACTTTCTCATCCAACAACTCCCCAGAGTCTGCCAGGTTTAGCAGTTCCAAATCGGGCGCACTCGCCCATAAGAAATAGGACATTCTAGTCGCGAGCTCATGGGCCGTCAGTGTCCGTGGCTGTGAATCAGAAGGAGTCGGCTCAAGCAGAAAGATAAATTCCGGTGACAACATTGCCGTCGCGAAAGTCTTGCGCATTGCGGTTCTGTAATCACCAGTAATGTCGCGGAAGTCATTAAAAAACGATAGGTATTTTTCCACATCAGCCTGAGTGACGCTTCGGCGAAACACTCGTCGCAGAAATAAAGCTAAGGCGTCAGCGGCAGCTACTTGCTCATCACTTTCTTCCGTCAGCGCAGGCAATAGTTCACGGGCCCTTTCACTGGGGAAACCGCCAAGCAGAGGACCTTCCAGTGAAACGGATCGGATGTCCAACAGCGGCTCATCGACATGCTGAATTGCCGTGCCGAAGGGATACTTCGTTTGGGGCGTGGCTGTATTCCAAATCCATACCGACAGATGAGTTACATCGTGGCTGCCACTGCCATTGTAATATCCCTCTTTGTTACCGAGGGGAAAGTTCTCAATATCCCCGACCATTCTGATCGATTGCAGTTCGTCAGTAGGATTGATCATGATCTGGCCGAGTATCTTTTTAGGAGTGTAGTCGCCAGAGGCACGGTGTCCGACCAAAACGGTAAGCTCTGGTGTTCTCCCATTAGTAGATGGTTCCGCTTTGAGTTCGATTGTGATGGCGAAGCGTCCCGAAAACGGACGTTTCTCGAATGTCACCTTGCGGGGTAGGTCATGATCAAAGGCTGTCTGTTTTAACCCAAACGTGGGGGCAATGATCGACGGTTTCGGTTTCACCCCTTCTGCCAAGGCGATTTTAGGCTGGGATTTGTTATTGCGTTTTTTCTGTCCGCGGATTGTGGTGACCTGCAAGGTGGTCAGTTTTTCCCGAAGGACGGGTTGGACCGCGTCTGGAATCGCTTCCAGTAATGCCATGTCCGCTACCTTGAGATAGGCCTCCATGAGTACAGGGGACATGCCCAGCAAGGAACCGTTTGTCTTTAGGCCATCGTCGCCAGAGAGATCCGGCGGCAGGTGCTCACGATAGTCCAAGGCAATCCCGAGAATGTCTTCCAGGGTGTATTGATACTCGTAGCGGTTCATTCGCCGCATCACTTGCCGTCCGCCAGTATCCCTTCGAAGTTCACTCGCCTTACGAATTTCACTTTCGAGCCAGGTGGTGAGGGAAATCAGGTCCCTGTCCGTCAGTTGTTGGGCCTCTTTGGGAGGCATCCGGCCTTCATTCAGTTGGTTTAACGCTTCGTGCCAGAATCCGGTGTCNTTCCCCGTTTNTATATTTGGATCAAGTTGGTCCAGATACAACTCCGACTCGTCATTCGATTCGGTATGGCANCGNTAACAGTGCTTCTTAAGNATTGGTTCNATATCCCGCTTGAANTCAGCGNANAATAAGGNNGTCGCGCTNAAGACNAAGAGCATGAGGNCGAGGAATAAACGCAAGTTCTGTCGTGACATGNGTACGCAGTGATAAGACNAAAAAGCGNTGGGGGTGACCAACNCTATTATAACGGCAGCGAGATGGGCNGACTACANCGNTTCGTGGTTGTACCAGGGCAGTNCCAGGGCAGTACCAAGGCAGTACCAGGGCAGACCCAATGCCTGCAATTGGTGAGAGAGCGTTAAGTATCTGCTGGATAAGAAAGCNTTTCACTTCGTCCTGAAATGAAGCCATACCAAGGCCGTGGGTTCTGGTGCATGTTCCACAGGCTACTTCGCCAACTCTGGATGATGACTCTGTACCGCTCATTTAGTTATCCTGTTTGCTCGTCAACGATCATTTCCATCACAGTTCAATTTCGTACCCCTTGCGAAAATCTCTTTTCAGCATAGCGCTCGCAACTGGGTCGTCCTTGATAGACTGTGTCGCTGCATCCCATTGAATTTCACGATTGAGTCTGATGGCAATGTTGCTTAGATGGCATGTATTAATAGAAGCGACGTGAGTCCAGACATCGGAAGCGGGTTNATTGCGACTGGTGATACAGTTAAAGAAGTTGTTAACNTGTTCCACAACGGGTCCACCGTACATTTCTTCGAGCCAACCGCCGGGAAGCGGATTTTCTTCGAGCTCTTCAATCGGTTTTCCCGCAATCGTACCGCGATTAACGAAGATNCTTCCCCGAGTTCCCTCGACCAATATTCCGTTACGGCCCTCGCTGGTAATTTCCATAACCACGTCATTCGGAAAGTTTACCTGTACCGAAAAACGGTGCGGAGCATTATATCGATCGTCCAGCGTAGGATCACCGTTTTCATCGAAAGGAACCCTAGCCTCTACCATCAGAGGTTTAATCNTGGTGGGGCCCTGCCCCGGTCCACATTGATTGATAATCCATTGGGCAATATCTACGTGGTGAGCACCCCAGTCTGTCATTTTTCCGCCGCTATACTGGAGCCACCATCTAAACTCCTTGTGACAGTTGGAGGCATCAATACTGCCGTCCCCTAGCGTTCTAACGAGTGTTTGCCCTGCTTTGCCATTCTTCAGGAAACGGTAAGGAACATCTTCAGTAGGGCCTTTCCAACGGTCCCAGTCCAGCGTTTTCGGNGGTGTGTTCGTCGGAATCGCCTTACTGAAAGGGTTGTGGTTAAGGCCCACGGTAACCTTTTTAATTTCTCCGAGTCTCCCGGAGTGCGCGATAGCAACTGCCTGCAAAAATCGAGGGTCGGAGCGCTGTTGCGTACCTACTTGCAGAATTCGGTCTGTCTCACTGGCNACTTTGGAAATGATCCTTCCTTCATCGACCGTGAGTGTAAGGGGTTTTTCACAATAGACATCCTTTCCAGCCCTTAAGGCTTCGGCGGAAATNTTGATGTGCCAGTGATCTACCGTACCACAGATGATCGCATCAATATCAGCACGATCGATGATCGCGCGGTAGTCCTGATAAACATCAATCTTTACTTCCCGGCCAGGCATTGCCATTCGTCTCGTATAAGCTGCTTTGGCATAGGCTGAGTGAGAGGTGTCAACATCGCAGACCGCGACGATATCACCATAGTTGGTGGCACGTCGTCCATCCCCAGTGCCCTGCCCCCCACAGCCAATGACAGCCACTTTGGGACGCTCGTTCGGAGTATTGCCGCGAAGAACTGACTGACTCGAGAAGACACCAACCGAACCGGCAGCCGCAGCAGTCGAGGTGGTTTGAAGAAATTTTCGGCGGTTGAACTGAGGCATCCGATCTTCCATTTAATAGTCNATTTAGTATTAGTAANGGCTCATTGCTTGTTCGCAAGATTAATAGTTTCANCTTCATAGATCAAGCCAAGGCGGGCATNCTAGCAGCCACCGAGACGGAAGTTGATGGTAATCCTNGCTAGCCAACGAATTCAACGCACTTATTATCCAATATAAGTCCAGTTGGGCTTTTACTTAAACCACGTTCAGACTAATCTTGTGTCTTCCGGGTACAGATGACTGAAGTAACAGTCTCGCCGCTGCCACGTCGCTCCCTCAGCAGCCTATAGCCGTTTAATATTTTCCAATACGAAACGGTCGNTTGGTAAAANTTTTTATTAAGCTGCGACACCCTCAGGACTATAAGGATGGGAGCCCGCTCAACCACTTAAGAACAAGCAACCTAAATTAGATGATCGANCTAGTTATCCCCCGGGATATGAATTGGAAAAATGAAGTTCTCTCTGGGCTGACTGTGGCCCTTGCTCTCGTACCCGAAGCCATTGCTTTCGCATTTGTGGCTGGTGTTGATCCGAGCGTAGGGCTTTGGGCTGCTTTTTTTGTCGGGTTTATCACCTCAGTTCTAGGAGGGCGGCCCGGAATGATTTCCGGTGCGACCGGTGCCATGGCCGTTGTCATGACGGCATTTGTGGTTGTCTACGGTTTGGAATTTCTCTTTGCTGCAGTCATTCTTTGCGGAATACTTCAAATNACNTGCGGGATANTGGGGATNGCAAAATTTGTGTGTTTNTTACCNCACACGGTGATGCTNGGTTTCGTCAATGGCTTGGCCATTGTTATCGGGCTCGCGCAGTTCAAACAACTTCAAAGCGGACATGAATTACAGTTCAATNCTCTGACACAGAGCTTTGACGTNGTCGGCCAATGGATCTCAGGTNGGGAATTGTTAGTTACAACAATCATCATCGCCGTCACTATGGCTATCATTCACTATCTCCCCAAACTTACCAAGGCTGTCCCCGGNACCCTTGTCGCTATCCTTGCAGTCACAATGCTTGTCCAATTCACACCCATAACCTCAGTGACGGTCGACCAATCGGTTGCAAAGATGAAAACGATTGCGGCTGAGAAGGCGGAGAAAACTCGTCTCTTTGAAACGGAAAAGCAATCGTTGGCATTCTCTGAAATCAATAACCTCGGGCTAGACATTGCAGGAAGAACCATAGACACCTCCGAAATTGACAAACAGGACAACAATTCCAGAGTGGCTGGGGACTTTGCTATTCCTGCTATTCCCTTCACGTTGGAATCTCTTTCTATTATCTTCGGACTAGCGGTGACCCTGGCAGCCATCGGGCTCATTGAGTCATTAATGACCTTAACTCTTATTGACGAACTCACCGAAAGTAAAGGGTCCGGTAAAAGGGAGGCCATTGCTCAGGGCGCAGCCAATATGGTGTCCGGGCTGTTTGGCAGCATGGGGGGTTGCGCTATGATTGGGCAATCCATGATCAACATTCGTTCCGGTGGGCGTCACCGCCTATCGGGTATCACTGCGTCTGCATTTCTGCTCGCCTTCATTCTGATCCCGCCTCTCTGGAAATGTATCGGTTTGATTCCCGTAGCTGCCTTAATCGGTGTCATGTTCATTGTCGTAATCGCGACCTTTGAATGGACTACCCTACGTCTTTGGAACAAGATACCGACAAGCGATCTGGCAGTGATCGTTGCCGTATCGACGATTACGGTCATCTTTGATTTAGCGATTGCCGTCGCTGCTGGTGTAGCTATTTCAGCCCTCGTATTCGCCTGGAAATCTTCCCAGCAGATTGAGGTGGAAATCAGTGAGGAGGACGGGGTGAAGACCTATGAAATAAAAGGTGAGTTATTCTTTGGTGCCGTCACCTCTTTCCGCAATATTTTTACTCCTCAGGATGATCCAGATGTGGTTTATATCGAGTTCAAGTCAACCCGTGTTTGTGACCATTCCGCACTCGAAGCCATCAACGTAGTCTGCGCAAAATACCGGGCTCTTAAAAAGACCGTTATACTCACCAATCTGTCTGCAGACTGCCAGACGCTAATCAATAAGGCGGAGCCTTTGATGGATGTAACGATTGGTGAACAGGACCTACACACCCCCGCTTAACTGCCGAGTAAACTCGCACAGCATTTGAGTGCGAATTGGTGCAGTGATGTCCAATGGGTTACGAGCCCTGAAGGAACTGCTGCTTTGGGATAAAACTACCAATACTGCGACTGCAGCTGCCTTTATCTCCCATAGCGCGTCGAGTTATCAGAGATTGATGACTTGCCCTGACTCGGGTTCGCAGTCAGTTTTTACAGCACAAACCTTATCGACTCTATATTGAATGGTGAGGCGTGTTGTCTTCCAATACGGATCGAAAATCGTAACACCTGCCTGTGGGCCCATNCCATTAACTGTTTCATTTTTTAACAACCTCACCCCGAACAAACACTTCGGCCGCCGNCCAAACCTTGCCATACCGTTCCTTATCACTGGTATCCACTAACTTACACTTCCTGTCACTTTCAATTAGNCNGGTCAAGTCGNCCCGNGATCCCACGGTTAATTTCCCTCGATCTATCGCTCCAACTAATTTAGCCGGAGTTGAAGTGACCGATTGAAAGATATCTGCTTCCCGCATGCCGACGGCCCGCAACTTAGACATCACAAGCGGTAGATCATGTCGCATTCCCTGTGTAACGTGTCGAGCTTGCAAATCCGTGGAAATTGTATCCGGGAGAAATCCACAACGGACGGCTGTTTCCGCCACGTCGAANTCAAAAGAACCACAACCATGCCCAACATCAAAAAGCACACCTCTTTTTCGGGCNTCAATAACACAGNCCAGGACTTGGTTGTTATACACAATGCAATGAGGTGATTTACGAAAACAGTAGGTAACAACGTCACCTTGACGTAACAANGACAGTTGATCGCCCAATCCCCAATCCTCTGGTCTCCGCAAACCGTANAAAATTGGCAAACCGGTTTCGTCAGCCACCTTTAAACCGGCNTTCAGTAATGCATGGGGATTAAACGCAGGGCATGCGTGATGGCTGGCATTGATCGCAATCGCCCATATGTAGTCACGATTCCGGTCTACGGCATCNACACATGCATCAATATTTACCCAGGTGGGNTCTGAGAAACATCCCGCTTCAGTCGATTCACCCACCATCGAAAGATTGATNGCAANCTTGACCTTGAGGCGAGCCGGNCNGANNACTTCTTCAACATAACGATCGATGTTTNCTGCTCCCGCATCCCCCTGNGANCCGGCGAATGTCGTCCCCGATCNAAGTAGTCCNGACGGGTCGACACCAAAAACACTNTGTGCGGCNCCAAGGTGGCAATGTATATCTATCAATCCCGGCAAAACTAAGTCGCTGCCAAATGAGGAACGATCGGGGATCGCATGCTCTTCGAGATCTTTGATACGCCCCTCCGATATNNTGATTGTACCGGGCGCATCAAAACCGCTCTCCGGACAAACTAGCCGTCGTGATGTGACATGACTAAAACCAGAATTCATTTTTACAGAGCCTTCGATAGTGAACACAACAATTGCTAAAAGCTGAGGATTTAAACTGCACGTTATATTAATATATAGCCTTAAACAACAACGATCTGAGCGCACCAAAACAAATGCAAACTTCAAACTACACACGTTTAGCTAAAAGCTGGGACCTACCTCCGGAAATCGGTCTGCGACTGGGCGAGCATGCCGGCCACCAGCGGATGCTGGAAGGAGCAGGCCATCTTCTTTTAGTTCTTCATGCACCTCCTAAGCCCTACCAAAACAACCGAGGTGCACGGTGTTTTTGGAGAGATAGTCAGGGACGATGGTTCTATCAAATGACTGATAACCAGCCACTTTCTCTGGAAGAACATCTTGCTGAGTACGAGAAGTATCTAGATCAACTAGACAATCTGGAACCCCGAACGGAATCTGCGGAGGATTTCTACGAAGTTCTCGAAACACTGACACCGCTACTAAGGTCAATCAGACATATGCATCAAGTCCTGCAAGAAGCTCGTGTCAAATTTCCCGAGGCCCAAGAATTGATTAACATACGCGATCTGGCTTATAAACTCCTGCGAACCAGCGAGTTACTTTACGAAAGTTGCAAGAACGGCTTGGAAATTGCGGTGGCGAGAAACTCTGAAATACAGGCTCGCGAAAGCAAAGCCCTTGCAAGGTCAGCTCATCGACTGAACCTGTTCGTAGCCTTCTTTTTCCCTGTTGCGACCCTGAGTGGTCTTATGTCCATCCAACAAGGACTCAAAGGCGACCTGATCTCAACAAATGGGGCTCTAACCGTTGTCGGCTGTCTTATATTTGGCATTGTTATAACGCGGTTCATCAACGGTTCTCGAAAACGGTGATATAACGCCAACTTGATTAGTAAACATCGTCCGAATGAACCCGATTTGCAGATGAACACGAAGGAACACCACTCTTGAAAGTCCCTCTCATTTTATTAATGCTTTTTCTGTTGCCGACGAACAGCATGGCAGCAAAGGCCTCACCAAACGTTATCCTCATTATGGCCGACGACCTTGGCTATAACGATCTATCGTGCTACGGAAGCGTGATGATCAAAACCCCCGTCCTGGACCAACTAGCAGCCGAGGGTGTGCGGCTAACAAGCTTTTATTCGGGTTGTACCATCTGCACTCCTTCGAGAATCGCTCTTTTGACGGGCATGTACCCGGTTCGATGCGGCTGGCAGGGGGGCGTCGTAGGTTATGGGGTGAAAGCTCAAAATGGGCTCTCGCCGGAAACAACCACTATCGCCGAAGTTTTCAAACTAGCCGGATACGAAACCGCTTTGATCGGCAAATGGCATCTGGGAGATTCCGCTGCCCATTCTCCAGCCGTACACGGATTCAACACCACCTACTTCATCGACAAGAGCAATAACCAGACCAGCAAGCTCTGGCGCGGTAGTGAACTCATCGCCGACCCTTTTGANAATCGACNTCTTACGGAGCTATTCACAAGAGAAGCAATACGNTTTGTTGAAGNCAATCAGGACAAACCTTTCTTTCTGTATTTGCCGCTTAGCGCGCCCCATTTTCCGGCCGAAGCACACCCCGAATGGAAGGGGAAAACCAAGCTCGGGGCCTATGGCGATGTCGTCGAAGAGCTCGACACCCGCGTCGGGGAAATTCTAAATACACTCAAACAGTTAAAGCTGGAAGATAATACAATCGTTATCTTCCTGTCCGATAATGGTGTTGAGCCTGGNCAAAAGCAGTGGGCACNATCNNCGCCATATCGAGGATTAAAGTGGAGTACGTTGGAAGGAGGTAATCGTGTCCCGTGTATTATTCGCTGGCCGGGGAGAATTCCTGNCCAGCAAACAAACAACCATCTCATCGGTGCAATCGATCTCTTCCCTAGTCTCACAGCTGCGTGCCAATTAAACTCCCACGAGATTAAAGAGACGATTGCGAACACGAATGGAGTTAACATCATGCCATCTCTGCGCAGACGGGCAGCAGGGCGGCCGATTAGGTCAACTTTGTTGTNTTGGCACGGATGGGGCACGCCGCAGGCAATCCGATCAGGCAATTGGAAACTCTATTTTGATGAAATCAAAGAACTACCTGATTCTAAAAAGGGACCGGTATTAATCAATCTCGAGAACGATCCTGCTGAGCACACCAACCTTAGTCAGCNGAATCCACANAGGGTTTCAGAATTACTTGAAGAAGCTCGCAGCCAGTTATCGAGAATTCAGGGTNGCNGCATTCCGTTAGGTGGCCCCGTCGACAGCAAGGCCAGGGTGCCGGATAAACCAAAGTGGTTACCATAACCATTACCGGCCAGGGTTAACCGAGCAATTCGCGGATTGGTTTACCATCAGAGATCAACGGGATAGGCCGGCCTAATAAATCATCAAACGTTGTATTTTCACCGTCGATACCAAGATGCTGGTAAACAGTCGCTGCAACATCTTCTGGCGAAATCGGCCGATTGACAACATGGGCACCATGAGGATTGGAACGCCCTATGACTTGCCCCATGTTCATACCACCACAACCGACAACCACGCTAAAAGTGCGCCCCCAATGGTCGCGTCCGGCATATTTATTCATGCGAGGTGTTCGACCGAACTCTCCCATGGCGATCACCATCGTATCCTCATATAAACCTCGCTGTTCCAAATCATCAATCAATCCGGAAAGCGCACAATCTAAAGGAGGGATCAGCAGATTAGAACCTTCTTCCGTCTGATATCTATTCGAAGAACCATGGTGATCCCACGGAACACAGTTCACCGTGACGAAAGTTACTCCACGTTCCACCAGACGACGGGCAACCAGGGCCGACTGTCCAAACGTATGCATGCCGTAGGAATCTCGCGTCACAGCGTCCTCGGATCCCACATTAAACGCCTCTCGTACGCGGCGGCTGGTCAAAAGGTCGAAAGCCTTCTGATGATGCTGATCTAAGTCCGTCATCTTCTTATTATGCGACCGTTTTAGCTTATCCATTGATTGCAATAGCCCCAGACGATCTTCCAGGCGAGCCCCAGTCAATCCGGCTGGCAAAGTAAGATTCCTTACCGAGAAGTCTTCCGAGGCGGGGTCAGAATTAACGACGAAGGGATTATAGCCACCACCCAAGTATGCAGAATAATGGAAGAAGTTATCCGTACCTCCTCGAAGGTGAGGCACTCCGACATAAGCGGGCATCCCAGGGTGATTCGCGCCCCCCAGGGCAGCCACCGCAGATCCCATGGACGGGCGGCGTTGTTCACGAAAATCAGGGGCGTTAAAAGCCGGCCCCTCAAAGCCTGTTAACATCCAGTGATTGGACTTGGTATGATCTCCTGAGCCATGATTGACGCTTCGCAGAACTGCCAACTTGTCCATCCGCTTGGCAAGATTTGGCATCAATTCACCAAACTGGATACCCGGGACACTTGTGGAAATGGCACCAAACGGACCACGGACTTCGGCAGGCGCGTCAGGTTTAGGATCCCAGGTCTCCATATGCCCCGGACCGCCACTGAGCCAGAACAAAATCACAGAGGTTTTTTTCCCGGATCGGGCATTTGCTGCCTGAGCCTTCAGTTGTAGTAATTCACTTAAACCAAGTCCGCCCGCTCCGAGCACACCAGCTTGAACAAAACTACGACGACTTACATCTCGACGACTCATCCTCGGACCAATCACACTCTTTCAAGCGTTCCGCTATAGCCGGCAAACGTATCCGTTTCGACACCAAGACGTTGGAGTACGGTGACAAACAGGTTCGCTAGCGGTAATTCCTCATTTTCCAACTTGCCTCGCCAGCCAGCATCTGTATCGATTCCTGCTCCGGCCTGATTATCCTCATTACCACTGCCGAATTTTAGATATCGACCATTCTCGAAACCAAGGTTCGCTCCCCCTGCCGAAATAATGGGATAGTTACGCGAGAGATGGAAGCTACTTGACGCTGAACCGTGCATCGCAAACGTATTATCCAGCATAGTACCGTCTCCATTCGGCTCTCGGGTATCTTTCAATTTCTGAACAAATTTACCGAATTCCATCGCCTGATAACGGTTATAAGTTCCAAGGTTCTTCCAGCCATCCGG
>PAJC01000085.1 GCA_002705165.1 Planctomycetaceae bacterium
TCAGTCAGGAAAGCCCATCGGCTGGGACCAATGTAACGCTGCTCCACCGTTCTCCCATGGACAGTAGCAGCGGCTAAACCGATATCAAAAGCTCCCTGTAATATACGAAAGAACTTGTCACGGCTTTCCTCCGTATCATCGATTCCACGCCGCATTTTGATGGTGACGGGGATATGGGCAGGTACAACACGTCGGGTCCGTTGAATGATATCCAGGGCGACATCAGGTTGACTAAGGTGATAGCCGCCACGGCACCGTCCCAGTACTTTCTTGACCGGGCACCCGAAGTTAATGTCTATCACGTCATAGCCTGCCTCGACGAGTTTGACTGCTCCCGCTGAGAACTGTTCAGGCTCGGCGCCCATCAATTGTCCGCCGACAGGTCGTTCCTCATCACTAATATGCAGGAAGTGTTTGTTCTTTTTCCGATTGGACTTCATGTTTACCAGAAACTGGTCGAGCATGACTTCGCAAACACCGTAAGATGCTCCGTTTCGNCTTGCCATAAGTCGCATGGGCCAGTCGCTATATCCCGACAGCGCAGCCTGGACGACAGGGAAGCCGATCTCAAGATTGTCGAATTTTAGCGATTTAAGCTGAACCACAGNGCCATTCTCCTTGAGNTTTCAATTTTACCTAGATTCGATTTGCTCAATAGCCCAAATGCAGGCATCTCGAACCATCGTAGACTTAGTATCATTAGCGGCTCGTTTTAGGAGATCTAAATGTTGAATAGAACGTTGGTTGCCTAAGACGATGGCAGCGTTTCGCATCAATCCGTCCCGTTTGGCTCTCCACATTGGAGTTTTGCGAAATGTTTGTCGGAATTGTTCTTCGTCCATTTCGAAAAGTGAAGATAGGTTGAGGNGATTATGCTGATCAATTGCTNCGAACGCCGGTTCNTCGGAAAGGGAACCGCGGTGGTTCCAGGGACAAACGTCCTGGCAAATATCGCAACCAAATGACCAGTCTTGAAGCCCCTGTTTTAAGTCGTCGTCAATACAATCTCTGTGTTCGATGGTTAGATAACTGATACACCGTCGCGCATCGAGCACAAATGGGCGTGGAAAGGCATCCGTTGGACAGGCGTCTAGACACGCAGTACATCCTCCACAGTGCTCGCGCTCAATGGCTGCGTCGTATTCAAGTTCTGCCGTCGTTAAGAGGACAGCCAGAAAGAAATAGCTTCCCTGGGTTCGATTGATTAACAGCGTGTTTTTACCAATCCAGCCGACACCAGCCTTTTGAGCAAAGTCTTTTTCTAGAATCGGAGCGGTGTCCACGACTCCCCTGCACTGTTGCTCAGGAAGTAATTGCTNGTGAAATTGCCGGAGCTGTTTGAGACGCTGATGAATCAGGTCATGGTAGTCTGTTGTTCCCCAAGCGTAGCTAGCAATTTTTCCTTCACCAGGTTGAATATNCTGAGGAGTTCCTGTTCCGTAATGCATACCCAGAACAAGTAATGAACGGGTGTTTTCCAGCACGTGCTTGGGATGGGAATATGCGTTGCGACGTTCTGGGAGATAGTGCATCGTTCCCGCGTATCCTTGGTCTAGCCAGTCGAAAAAACGGTGGAGCCCGGTGGGCTTAACGGCAGGGCATGCGCCCGTGAGTTGAAAGCCCAGTTCGTTGGCCTTGGCTTTGAGTTCACGAGTTATTTTTGAGGGATGCACGACGGTGAAATTGATATTGGTGAAAACTGGTGGAATGGGTAAATTACGGNNTCGGGACTTCGTCGGATCGGCTATTCCACAGGGATGGACCAATGCAAGTTCCCAAGCTCCTTATTATACGACTACGGATTGGATTAGATATGCGTCGGGCAAGTAATACAGTTCTTCTCATAGGCTTCTTGGTATTCTGTTTAGGGTGTCAAAGCAATACGGCGGTTACACGTGTGCCAGCACCTCATACCGGTGCCATTGGGGCGGGGGGTAAGTATTATTCCAATCAGGACCGCAGTAATGTTTCGTATCCTTCCGGACAAACTACTCGGAATGAAGCTGGCGAGTCTTGGTCACCCCGAGCTCGTGGGCCTATCGAAAACATCGCCAATAATCCTGANGGACGTCAGATTTCTTACGAAGAGCCCGTGGCTCCTANGGAAACTGAGATTATTAGACTTCCAGCACGTCGCTCGGAACAAAATCGGGTAAATGANACGTTTCGGAAATCGGGGCTTCAGCCGCTTGATAATCCCATCGAATTGGAGACACCTCCGTCGGCCTCGGGTGGAGCGGTACTTAAAGAGGATGGAGGAGATAATTGGGTCTCTCGGCAGTAACGCTTCCTGTTGCTAAAATCGAGAGGTGTGGCTGACTGAAAGGAAGTCGGCCACTGGTTTGTTTCCCCGCTTAATATCTCTGANCATAGCAATATTTGAATCATGGCACCGGAACCATTCTATATCGGTGATATCTTAATCGACCCTCCGATCCTTCAGGCTCCGATGGCAGGTTTTACGAATTTTGCCTTTCGTCAGATGGTACATGAATTTGGAGGTGCCGGACTGCAGGCCACCGAGATGGTCCACGCTCGAGGTTTTGTATGGATGGATCAGAATAAAGCGGAACATCCAGAACGATTGTGGGGAGTGCGGGAAGAGTTTCGGCCGTTGCAAGTTCAGATCTGGGACAATCAGCCCGATGCGATGGCNAAAGTAGGCCGNCGANTGGTCGAAGACTACAAGGTAAGTATCGTTGATATTAATTTTGGNTGCCCGGTTAAGCAGGTGACCGAACGAGCTCATAGTGGNTCTTACTTGTTACGAGANCCCGATCGTATGGGGCGCATCATTGAGACGGTGGTTGAAGCTTGTGCCCCTACACCAGTGACCGCTAAGATTCGCCTTGGTTGTACCCGCGATCAAATGAATTTCATCGACATTGCACAGGTTGTTGAGGACGCTGGTGCGGCCGCCTTGACAGTACATGGNCGAACGGCTCAGGATATGTTTCGCGGCCAGGCCGACTGGGATCGCATTTCTGAAATCAAACCTTTTCTGAAAAAGATTCCGTTGATTGGCAATGGTGATCTGGATTCTGCCGAAAGTGTTGTGCAAGCCTTTGAGAAATATGACGTGGATGGCGTGATGATTGCCAGAGCATCACTTGGAAGGCCTTGGTTGTTTGCTCAGTGTGCGGCTGCTTTGCGGGGTGAAGAGGTTCCGCCGGAGCCAACTTTGCGGCAACAAAAAGATATCATGCTTCAACATTACAAGTTGGTCGTTGATCGATTTGGTGAGCAACGTGGGACGGTGTTGATGCGTAAGTACGCCTGCTGTTATGCGCAGGGAAAATTTGGTGCAAGGTTTTTCCGTCGCCATGCAGCTAAGGTCGAAACGGCAAAAGAATTCTACCAGGTGGTTGATGAGCATTTCCCGCTGGATAAGCCGGAATCCACNGAGACTGTTTGATAGCTAATTAGGCAAATGTAAAACCTCGTTGATNTGCNGGNCTCTTTCAAAANANTCAAGATTTCNTATAATTTTNATAGNCGTCAGGCATTCTCNGCNTAATGCNTTCTCTTATTTGAGGNGGTAAGCGGNGAGNCGTTGCCGATGGACANCNCGCTAGTTTTCTTTTCTATCAATGCCCTGCTGAAGAATGTCCCGTCCCAGTTTNCTGGTTACCGTAAATGTTGAAGCTGATCACCTTGGTCAGCGGCCATTCTTGTTGACCACAGAGAGTGCACAATGTTTNCCTCGACTGCAGGCATTATGTGAAGAATTTGGNTTCNCACCTACTTATCTGGTTAGTTACGAAATGGCATCTTGTCCGCGGTTTGTGGAATTTGGTCGTGATGTTNCTCAACGTAACGTGGGAGAGATGGGAGCTCATCTACATGGCTGGACCTGTCCGCCGTTTCGGTTACTGACGGAAGACGATAATTTTCACCAGCCGTATATTACCGACTGGAAACAACAGGCAATGCGAGAGAAGCTGCATGNGCTGACGTCAAAGTTAGAGCATGAACTCGAATGTGATATTGTCACGCATCGCAGTGGTCGCTGGGCATTGAATGGTCAGTACGTNCGNTTNTTGCGTGAACGCGGATATAAAGTGGATTGCTCTGTGACTCCATTTGTATCNTGGCGAAAAGNGCCAGGTGTGCCTGGAGGTCNAGGTGGTAGTNATTACCAATCATTTCCGTACAAAGAGTACTTTGTGGATACCAAGAACTATCGTCTGCCAGGTGGCTCTTCCTTGCTGGAAGTGCCTGTGACCATTCGGCCGGTCTACAAAAATCGACTTGCTCCAGCTTCGATGTATTCGCTGCAACGAATGGCCTTGGCCTATGTGCACCGAGCGACTCGCAGGTTATTTCCAAGTGTGGCCTGGATGCGGCCGAACGGTAAAAATCTGATGACGCTATTTCAATTATTGGAGGAGTCGGAGTACTCAGAGCAAAACTATGTTCAAGTGGTATTGAATTCNTCCGACCTGCTGACGGGGGGGGAAAGCATGAGTCAGGATGCGATCTTTGGTGACCTTGCGCAGTTGTTCGCGCGTGCCGCGGCATCATTTAAGGGGGCGACGATGGTGGATTTCTATGACGAACAGCAGGCAGGTGCCGGCGAGCTAGTGCTTCAACGTGTTTAATTAAAACTATTTGTAGGTTTTAAACTCACCGGATTTGTACCGGCCCCAATAGTCCAGCAGGTCGCGGCGTACTTTAGGTGAGAGCAGGATCAGTCCCAGAACGTTGGGAAACGCCATGCAGAGAATCATCATGTCNGAAAAGTCGAGGACAGCTCCTAGCGGGACAATAGCACCAACAAAGACTGCCAAGATGAAAATCGCTTTGTAGGTGTAGACGCTTATGACGCTGCCACCAAACAGACTTTCCCAGCATCGTTCACCGTAATAGCTCCACGAGATCATTGTCGAAAAGGCGAATAGTACGACCGCTAAAGTCAGAATGTAAGGGAACCAGGGCAATACGGATTCAAAAGCTTCACTGGTAAGTTGGGTGCCAGCTAGTCCCTGTTCGACAATCCAGTCAGTATTATTCCAGGCACCGGTGATCAAAATCACAAGTGCGGTCATTGAACAAACAACAATGGTGTCGATAAATGGTTCTAGCAAAGCGACAGTGCCCTCTCGGATTGGCTCTTCGGTTTTGGCTGCACTATGAACAATGGCTGCGCTGCCTACCCCGGCTTCGTTCGAGAAAGCTGCTCGCTGAACACCGATTACCAGAACTCCTACCAGTCCGCCGCCAAAGGCCTGTGGGTTAAAGGCTTCAGTGAAAATCATTCCAATGAGGCCAGGGATTTCACCGACATGCGCGAGGATAACATAGAGGCACGCCAGCACATAGATGAGACACATGGTAGGTACGATCTTTTCCGCAACTTTTCCGATGCTCTTGATCCCGCCGACAATAACAACGCCGACGAGTGCTGCCATCACCAGACCAAAACCCATGCTGAAATTGTCAGCAAATACCGTCATTTCTTCCTTGAGAGCTTCTCGTTGACCATCCAATTCGAGAACCTTGCCAGTGTCATTTGCTTTGTTGGCAACTTGGATTTGCTCGCTGAGACTGGCTAACTCAACCCTGTCATCTTCCTGAACGATGGTGAGTAATTGGCTCCCAGCTTGATTGGACTGAAACATATTTCCACCTCCAAAGCTTCCCATGATGCACATGAAAGTGAAGAGCACTCCCAAAATCACCCCTAGCGGCTTGGTAATGAATCTTAGCGGCCCACCACCACCTAATTCGTTCAGTCCTTCTGGTAAGTAGGCCATCGGACCGCCGAGGACACTACCATCCTCTTTAATCCGACGGTATTTCTGGCCCAGAGTACATTCTACGAACTTACTGGTCATGCCAAAGAATCCACACATCATCATCCAGAAGAATGCCCCTGGTCCCCCCATTGTCATCGCGATGGTTACCCCCGCGATATTTCCAAGGCCGACAGTAGCAGAAAGGGCTGAGGCCAATGCTTGCATGTGGGTGACCTCCCCTTCCTCTTCAGGATTGTCATATTTGCCGCGGACGACTTCAATGGCATGTTTAAATCCCCAAATATTGACGCCACGCATGTAAATGGTGAAGAAGACCGCGCCACAAGCGAGCCAAAGTACGACAATCGGCATCCCTCCCGCACTTCCAATATGGATGTGAGTTCCTTCGTCCGTGAGCACTAGAAGATTCGCATTAAGAGCGGCTGCGATCTCATCGTCTGAAAGTGTGTCATCGGTGGATAATTGCGAGAGCATAGGCTCTTGCGCACGGAAGGTACCGTTCGTATCTTTAATATAAGTGGATTCCTTGATGGTTTTCGAGACAAATTCTACGCTGGTTGGGGCGTCACCATCAGATTGGAGTGTTCCCGTGGTAATGGCTCTCTCGTTGTAAATACCTGCCTTGATTCCAGCTTGGATATCCTCTTGGGATAATTGCAGGTCGCCACCCTGCAACGATGTAAAATCGGCGGTGTCATCTTCAGTGTGACGGTAGAAATAGTGGACGTCTTTATACTCGATAGACTCCTGTTCCGACGAGCCGACTTTGCGAAACAGTATCGCCGCAATGTGATCAACAGCCGTGCCAGCCAACTGATCGATCGTTTCCATAAAAGTAGGAGCCTTTTCTTCCTGCGTGTCGGCTGTAATACTCGTTTTTCGAAGAGGTTGACTGGTCGGGGGCTCCGCTGGGCCAGTTGCGTTATCCGAAGCAGTAGAAGCACCAGTATCTTGGGATGGAAGTTCTGAATCGCTTTGCCCTGGTGCAGCAATGGTCCACAGTCCAAAGGTAAGTAGTAGAGTCCAAAAAACGGGCTTTTTTAGGTTCCGATCTCGTTTCATATTTGATTTAGGTCTTCCTGAGGGCCATAGAGATTGTTTAGAAATAGATAGATTCCGAGGAGGTTTTCGACTAAACGATTCGCAAAAATGGAATTAAATATAGCGTTGCGTTCGTTAGATTATAACCTATTGAAAATAAAGAGGTTACGATGATCAAAAAAGCGGAAATCTTTTTCAAACCTATTGTTGTAAAAAATAGCATATAGGCTTATTATTTAATTGGCTTTCGGGGTTTTTTGCCCGATAAGCCCTTAGTCGTCGTATTAATCGCTGGATCTACGTGGTGCAGCCAAATTCTCCAGTTTTTTGTAGCTGAGATGAAGGTTGTATTTTGAGGTGGATTAAATGAGTTCGGGAATCATGGATTCTGATGTTACTATTCTGGATGTGTTGCGTAAGCAAGGCATGCTGACGGTGGCCCAATTGTCGGACGTTCTGAGCGTCACCGGGACTGCTGTGCGTCAACGTCTTCGGCGTTTGCTGAACGAAGGGTATATCGAACGAACTTCTGTTCGACCAGAACGGGGTCGTCCTTTCCATCGATATGCTTTGACAAGTAAGGGCCGTCGCCGAAGTGGTCAAAACTTTGCCGACTTAGCGATTGCTTTATGGGAAGAAATTCGACTGATCAAAGATGTTGAAGTCCGCCGGGGATTAATGCAGCGTATCTCTCGCCGTATGGCGGGTATGTATGCTCACCAAGTTCAGGGGCAGGATGTAGGTGAACGGCTCGATGCGTTGACCAAATTGTTCGCCGATCGACGGTTGCCGATTTTGGTAGACATAACAGGGGACTTACCGGTTCTGAGTGTAGAGGCCTGCCCTTACCCAGAAATCGCTGACTACGATCGAAGCGTTTGCAGTATGGAAAAGATGTTGTTCTCAGAGATTCTGGGAGAAACGGTTCGGTTAGCAGAGTGCCGTTTAGACGGGGCTTGTAACTGTACGTTAGAAGTTACATCATCAACGTCTTCGGATAGCCAATTACCAATCATATAAATCAGGTGACAGATTTGTCGAATTAAAGGAAAGTCGGCCAGTTGTTACTTAACTCCATAAAAAACAGGAAAAATTATGAATCAGCCACAATCCTGGATTGAAGGACGATTTGAAGAAAACGTGATGGTCACATCGGTAGAGCAGGCCATCAACTGGGCACGTGAATCAAGTATCTGGCCAATGACTTTTGGTTTGGCTTGTTGTGCGATTGAAATGATGGCTTCTGGTGCCAGTCGTTACGACATGGATCGGTTTGGAGCAGGTGCATTCCGAGCGACACCTCGTCAGGCTGACTTGATGATTGTTGCCGGAACGGTGACTTACAAAATGGCNAGTCGTGTTCGTCGACTTTANAACATGATGCCGGANCCNAAGTTCGTGATTGCGATGGGGGCATGTACNGTTGGNGGCGGACCTTACTTNAAATGGGGTTACCANGTGGTTAAAGGNGTTGATTTGGTTGTCCCGGTNGATGTTTATGTACCCGGTTGCCCTCCCCGTCCGGAAGCTCTGCTCGAAGGCTTGATGCGAATTCAGGATAAGATTCGTGGTCGTCGTATCGCCAAGAAACAAGGAACAGGCTTAGGTACTGGTGTTAAAGGCGTTAAAGTAGCGGACGAGTTACCTATCCCTCATCATACGGGCTTCGTAGAAGTTCCTGACGACAATAGTTTAGTATTTGATCATCAAAAAGTTAAATAGCTTGTTGTTCTGTAGTGCAGACGATAAGCCATGTAGATATAACCAATATGCCGTTTTGAAGAAGCGGAATGAGTGTGGGCCACTCGAATTAGAAGAGAGAGAATGATACACGTTCTTAAAATTGAAAACCTCCAAGTCGCGGTTGAAGGCAAACCAATTCTGCGAGGCGTAGATTTAGAAATTAAGCATGGCGAAACTCATGCACTAATGGGGCCTAACGGGTCCGGTAAGAGTACTTTAGGGCAAGCCATTATGGGGCATCCCAAGTATGAGGTCACAGGTGGTTCTATCACCCTCGATGGTGAAAATCTACTGGAGATGGAGCCGGATGAGCGAGCTCGGGCCGGAATGTTTATGGCCTTCCAGCGTCCAGTTGCTATTCCCGGCGTGAAAATGGCTGATTTTCTTCGTCACTCTACCACCAATGTTCGTAACCCCGAACGTAAAGAAGGTGAAGACTTGATTCCGATGAAAGACTTTCGTCGCGAATTAAAAGACAAAATGCAGCAATTGCAGATGGATATGGAGTTTGCTCGTCGATATGTCAACGATGGATTTTCGGGTGGCGAAATGAAGCGGGCTGAGATTCTTCAGTTGGCTATGTTGCAACCAAAATTTGCTATTCTCGATGAAACAGATAGTGGTTTGGATGCTGACGCGGTCCGTTTGGCGAGTGAAAGTATTGCCGACATTGGTCGCGAAAAGATGGGTCTGCTAATCATCACGCATCACGACAAATTACTAGTTCACAATCCGCCGGAATTTACGCATGTCATGCTTGGAGGCAGACTGGTTGAAACCGGGGGATCGGAGTTGGCGGAAGAACTACATGCCGATGGCTATGAACGGATTCGAGCGGCCTACCCAGAAGCTGAGGCTGAAAACCTGGCAATGGCTGGCGAATAAGCACCGAACAGAAAATTTGCGGGTAACTTTTAGACTAAACCCAAAGCGTCCCCGATAAGGGAAGAAAGCTAAGATAATGGCTACGGATATTACTCCTGAAAAAAATGCAGAAGCAGAGTCCCTGGGTGAAATCAATAAATATGATTTCCGTACGGAGACGGAAGCCGTGTTTAAGTCACAGAAGGGCTTAAACGAAGAAATCGTCCGCCAGATCTCCGCGATGAAAGATGAACCCGAGTGGATGCTTGAATTCCGCTTAAAGGCGCTGGAAATTTTTGAAAGTAAGCCTATGCCCGAATGGGGAGGTGATATAGATATCAACTTTCAGGATATCTATTACTACCTGAAGCCAACGGATGGTCAGGAAAAGAGTTGGGATGATGTCCCTGAAGAGATTAAGGAAACTTTTGATCGTCTGGGGATTCCTGAAGCCGAAAGGAAGTTTCTCGCCGGTGTGAAAGCGCAGTTTGAAAGCGAAGTCGTTTACGGAAGTCTTGCTGAGGATCTTGAGAAACAGGGAGTGATCTTTACAGATACCGACACGGCATTGAAAGAACACCCTGAGTTGTTCCGAGAATATTTTGGAACAATCATTCCGTCTGAAGACAACAAGTTCTCAGCACTGAATTCAGCAGTTTGGTCCGGTGGTTCATTTATTTATATTCCTCCGGGAGTCAAAATTGACTTTCCGATGCAGGCCTATTTCCGTATTAATGCTCAGAACATGGGGCAATTCGAACGTACTTTGATCATTGTAGATGAGGGTGCTGAGATCCATTACGTGGAAGGCTGTACAGCTCCTATGTACAGCAGCGATAGTCTGCACTCGGCGGTGGTGGAAGTGATCGTGAAGAAAAACGGTCGTTGTCGATACACGACAATCCAGAATTGGGCTAACAATATTTATAACCTGGTGACCAAGCGGGCCGTTTGCTATCAGGATGCGACGATGGAATGGGTCGATGGAAATCTAGGTAGTCGGCTGACGATGAAGTATCCGGCGGTTTATATGATGGAACCTGGTGCTCACGGAGAAATTCTGTCGATTGCCTTTTCAGGTAAAGGACAACATCAGGATGCCGGTGCCAAGCTCGTTCACGTCGCTCCTAACACCACAGGACAGATTATTTCCAAGTCCATTTCCAAGAATGGTGGTCGCAGTAGTTATCGCGGATTAGTTCGAGTCGAAGAGGGCGCTACCCATGCGAAGAACAATGTCGTGTGTGACGCTTTGATTCTTGATCCGGAAAGTCGTAGTGATACCTATCCCTATATTGAAATTATGGAGCAAGACGTTTCAATCGGCCATGAAGCAAGTGTTTCACGTATTGGTGAAGAACAGCTTTTCTATCTAACTAGCCGTGGGCTTTCTGAAACAGAAGCTAGTGCCATGATTGTTAATGGTTTCATTGAGCCGCTTGTCAAAGAGCTGCCAATGGAATATGCCGTTGAGCTGAATCGACTTATTCAGCTTCAGATGGAAGGCTCCGTTGGTTAAAGTCATTTTCGTACCCGGCAAGCGGTATATAACTAATCACTCAAATAGAACCAACGCTCCAATCTGAGCGAAACCGGTTCGATTAAGAATAAATAAAGTAGTTTCGTGACGCAATTAGGTTTTAACACCGAAGATTTCCAGACGTATCAGGCAGCCAGACAAGAGCCCGCATGGGTGACGGCCCAGCGTAATGATGCATGGCAACAGTTTTCAGAGCAGCAGTGGCCGACCCGACGAGAAGAGGAGTGGATGCGTACAGATATCCGTCTCTTCAATCTCGATAAATTCCTAATTCCATCCGAGGAAAACTCGGATGGGCTCGATTCGATTGTCCCACTGCTTTCAGAAGGTGTTGAGCTAAGTGGTGCTGTCCATTCTCATAACGGAATCTGTGTTGCAGATACGATGGATAAAGAATTGAAACAGCAGGGAGTTATCTTTGGAAGTTTGGATTCGCTGGTTCTTGAACACGGTGAACTTCTTGAGAAAGTCCTGTTCCAAAAGGCATTTGACCGCGAAGATCGATTTGCGGCATTACATGCCGCCTGTTGGAGTGGCGGTCAGTTTTTGTATGTGCCACGCGGCACTCATGTTGAGCAACCATTTCATGTTCTCTCGTCATTGTCAGATGGTGGTGTCGATCTTGGACACACGATTGTTATTTTGGAAGATGGGGCCAGCGCGACGTTGTTGGCTGAAACGGCAAGTACTTCGGAAGAGGCCGAAAGCCTGCATTGTGGTGCGATTGAACTCATTGTCGGCGATCGTGCAAATCTTCGTTACGTGAACCTTCAGAACTGGGGGCAACGTGTCTGGCACTTTGCTCGCCAAAAAGCTATTGTCGGACGTGATGCTGACCTGCAGTGGACTAGTGCCGCCATTGGCTCCCGACTCTCGAAGGTAAACCAGCATGTTGTGCTTGATGGTCAAGGTGCCAGGTCTCAGATG
>PAJC01000086.1 GCA_002705165.1 Planctomycetaceae bacterium
CCAACGACTGGGAGTCAAACCAACCCTGTTGACCGCACAGTGGGATATGACTTGGCCCAAGCATTTCAAACATCGCGATGTCGAGGTGCAGCGATTACCCAATCCTGATAGACGGGGATGGGGTACGTTTATGTACATGGATGCTCTGTCCCAGTGGTTACGAAANAANCGCGATGTNTACGATATCGCNTTTGTTTCCATGTTAAAACACTCAGCTTATTCGGCGGTTACCGCATGTCGAAAACAGCGTCAAAGTGTGGTACTAAGAGTCGAGGGTGGAGGAGATACCGGGGACTGCAATTGGCATAATANAGCACGCTTTGGNAGNCGAATTCGCCGCCGGTGCAAATTAGCAGATGCTGTGATTGCTCCGAGCCAAGCCACTCATGATGAATTGGTCGATGCTCANTTTCCATTAAACAAAATTCACCACATCCCAAACGGCGTGGCCTTGGGAACACANCCACGAACGACCGAAGCAATCGTGTCGGCGCGACAAACATTAGCCCAGAATCATCGCGACTTTACGTCTCATCCTGATCATAAAGTAAGTGTCTATACCGGCCGGCTTACTAGAAACAAAGGACTTTTTGAACTGCTCGATGCCTGGAAATTGGTTGTCAACCAAAGCCCTCCCAGCCAACTCTGGCTTATTGGNGAAGGCCCTGATCGCGAAACGCTTTATAACCGGATTCGCGAACTAGAATTGACCGGGCATGTACTAATGCCTGGAGCATTCGATGATGTTGCTGATCTGCTACAGGCCGCTAATACGTTTATTCTACCTTCATACATGGAAGGGCTTTCCTTATCGTTACTCGAAGCTATGGCAAGCAATGTCCATGTGATTGCGAGCGACATTACAGCGAATCGCCAATTGATCGAGAGTGGCGTACATGGTCGGTTAGTCCCCGTCAAACAAGCAACTCCTCTTGCCGAAGCCATCTTGACAGCACATGCTTCAGATAACTCGGAGATGGTAGCTGCGGCTTACCAACGAGTCCGTCAGACGTTCTCACTTGAGTCAATGGCACGTAAGCATTTACAGGTTTTTGAAGACACACTACGCAGCGGTATATAATGTCTGAAACCCTACATATACTGCCGTCCACCAATGACTTTGAAGCGTTAGCGCAAATCCGCATCCTCGCTCGCCACTCCCCCACAAAACATACCTGTGTATGTCTCCAAGACCCGACTGCTAACCATGCACAGTTACAGCAGTGGATGGGGGCTAATGTCCGCATCCAGACACCGACCTCTCGCTCTCTCTGGATGCAGGCTTCCCAACTATATCGTATCGGCAAGACACTTCGTGTTTCACATCCTTCGAATCTTTGTTGGAATCCAGGACGGTTCTCAAACTCTGCCCTGCCGCTCCTCACACAATTAAAATCCTGGAACAGCATCATCACTACACCGTCGAAACGTGAATTAACTTATCCTTGTTTCGCTGGTAACTACGCACTTAAGAACAGTAGGCATCTTTATGTCTCTTCGGAATATTTAAAGGTTGAGCATTTTCCGAACAGTGAAGTGCTCTCTCCTCTTGTTGAAGATGCTTTCGCGGAACAACACTGTATCGACCTCAAGAAAGAATATGGGCTCCCTGAGTCCGCCACGGTCGTTGTAGGTGTTGGAAGGTTCGATTCGTTCTCCCGATTTAAAGAAACAATCTGGATCATGGGTATTCTTGAACACTTACACCAAGATATCCACCTTGTACTTTTCGGTACGGGTGAACAGGCGGAAATCCTGAAAAGCTATCGCGATCAAATGGTATTACGCCCCCGAATCCATTTTCTCGAGCCCTGGTGCGAACCGACTTCTGTCATACATCAAGCGGACTGCCTGCTCGTCACTGCTGACCACTCCGGACAGGACTGGGGAAGCCAGCAAGCTGTGCACTTAAACATACCTGTGGTAGCCAGTCGTAGTGATGGAAATCTGGAATGCATCACGCATAAAGAGAATGGATTTATAGGAGGACCAGCAGGAGGTGGTCTCGCCAAGTACATCCATCAGTTGATTACCGAATCCAATCTATTTCCCGTCAGAGATTCTGCACAAAATCAATCCCATAAACAATGTTGGGACACTTGGAATAGATTACTCACTTCGCCTGCCTGATCCAAACGATAAAAATAGAACGTTAGTATGAACCCAACGACATCTATCAGCGATATACATAGTAGTAACCGTTTATGACTTCGAAATCAAAAGAACCATGTGTGGTATAACCGGCTCCGTTTGGACAGACAATTCTCGCCTGATCTCTCGAAATCAACTCGAGAGAATGACCACCAGTTTGTCTCATCGCGGACCTGATGACGTAGGCGACTACTATCTTGAACAGGACGCTACCAAGGTCTCTCCAGCGGTCGCGCTTGGATTTCGACGGCTCTCAATCATCGACTTAACCACGGGACATCAACCAATCGCCAATGAGGAGGAATCCATCTGGTTGGTTTTCAATGGTGAAATTTACAATTATCGAGAGCTGAAGGCTGAATTACTGGCCGACGGTCATCAATTCCGTACCTCGAGTGATTCTGAGGTCATCGTACATCTCTATGAAAAGTACGGCACGGAAATGTTTCAGCATCTTAACGGGATGTTCAGTTTAGCGATTTGGGATAACCGAGAAAAGCAACTGGTGCTTGGGCGTGATCGCCTGGGACAAAAACCATTGTACTATAGTAACCAATCGGATCGTCTGCTATTTGCCAGCGAACTGAAAAGTCTGATAGCAAGTGGCGAAGTTGAACAGACGATCGATCCTCGAGCACTCGACCATTATCTCATCTACCAATACATACCCCATCCACTTTGTATCTATCAAGGCGTGCAAAAGCTGGCTCCTGGACACTATGCCATTTTTAAGCGGGGCGAACTGAAGGTTGAAAAGTATTGGCAACCAGATTTGACCAAAACAACATCGTTTAGCCCAATAGAAATTCAAAATCACATCGACGAATTGCTTAATGACAGCGTGAAACTACGACTGCAAAGTGATGTACCATTAGGAGCGTTCCTCTCCGGTGGAGTGGACTCATCAATCATGGTTGCTTTGATGCAACAACATGCCAGTCAGCGGATCAAAACATTTTCAATCGGTTTTCCTGAGAAGCAATACGATGAATCATCCTATGCCCGACAAGTGGCAAAGCACCTTAAGACAGACCATCACGAATTAATTATTGAACCAAGTGCTGTTGAAGTATTACCATCTCTGGTTCGACACTACGACGAGCCATTTTCGGATAGCAGCGTCATTCCAACGTGGTACCTCGCTCAATTCACGCGACAACATGTAACGGTTGCGATCTCTGGAGACGGAGGAGACGAATTGTTTGCTGGTTATTCTCGATACAAAGCGATTGATCTTGCNCATAAAATCGATCGCATCCCCCCACTCAANTATCTTCTTGGGAGTGGCATCGCGGGGCTATTGCCNCACGGCANCAACTACAAAGGTTTTTCCCGACGCCTCAAGCGATTCCTCACCCCGATCGCCTATTCCCCAGTCCACCGTTATCTCAACTGGATTAACATCTTTCCNTACGAGAATCGACTGGAATACTATACGGATGAGTTTCAGTTTGGCTTGGAAGATCATGACCCGGCCGACTTCATCACCAAAGCCTGGCAACTCACGGGNGGNCGTTCNCCGATTTCAAAAGCGTCGCTGGGTGATCTTGTTACTTACCTGCCATGCGACCTAAATTACAAAGTAGATATTGCCAGTATGGCTCATAGTTTGGAATGCCGGCAACCATTTTTAGATCATCGTTTGGTTGAATTTGCTGCTCAAATCCCAGCCAGTCTAAAATTCAATCAAGGGCTGGGAAAGCAAGTACTCAAGAAAACGTTTGAACCAATGTTGCCGGACACTATCTGGAAACGACCTAAGATGGGATTCGGTGTCCCGCTCGACACTTGGTTCCGCCAGGAGCTACGTGAACAAACTCATGATAGCCTGCTCGCTACCAGTGCCAAATGTCATCAATGGATTAAAGCGGAGCAGATTGAACGTCTGTTAAAAGAGCATAATGCAAACAAAAGAGACCACAGCGTTCGGCTATGGTCTCTCGTCATGCTCGAAAACTGGCTACAACAGTGGTGCTAGTCCTGGCTCTGACGAGCTGTCCAAATGGGACCGTTGGGAAACTCATACTCGTCAAGTGAGGCCGGTTTCATAGTAATGCTGTAACCGGGAGCGGTTGGCAACATGTAGGCACCGTTCCGCATTTGAACCGGATGTTCAAAGTGTTCGTGTAGGTGATCAACATATTCAATCAGTCGATTTTCCGTCGTACCGCTTACACAAACGTAATCAAACATGGCTAGGTGCTGTACGTATTCACACAAACCAACACCGCCAGCATGTGGGCAGACGGGAACACCAAATTTTCTGGCCATCAAAATAATGGAAATGATCTCGTTAACGCCACCGACTCGAGTGCTATCGATCTGACAAACATCAATCGCGTTTGCCTGCAGAAATTGCTTGAAAATAATACGGTTTTGACACATTTCACCTGTGGCGACACCGACTCCCAGAGGCCGCAAAGCTTCGGCTATGGTCGCATGGCCTAATACATCATCCGGACTGGTTGGCTCTTCGATAAACCAAGGCTTAAATTCTGCCAGACGGGTCATGTTATCGATCGCTTCGCCAACCCCCCAAACCTGATTTGCATCCATCATCATTTTGCGATCGTAACCAATCTCTTCACGAATGATCTTGGCGCGACGAAGGTCATCATTAATATCACGCCCTACTTTGATTTTGTAATGAGACCATCCCGCTGCGACGCCTTCCTGACATAACCGACGAAGCTTCTCTTCGCTGTAACCGAGCCAGCCTGCCGACGTTGTATACGATGGAAAGCCATTGGCGAGTAAATCGTCGATACGGTCCTGACGTGAATCATGCATCTCTTCCAAAATCTGCAATGCTTCTTGAGGTGACAACGCATCATCGATATAACGAAAGTCGATACAACCAACGATCTCTTCCGGAGTCATCTCTGCTAGCAACCGCCAAACGGGTTTACCTTCTACCTTGGCCCACAAATCCCAAAGAGCGTTTGTAACAGCTCCAACGGCAAAGTGCATCACTCCCTTATCCGGCCCCATCCACCTCAATTGACTGTCACCGGTTAGGTGACGCCAAAATTTACCCATATCAGCCGTGATTTCATCCAATGTTTGGCCAACGACAAGTCGCTTCATCGCATCCACCGCGCCGGAGATCAGCTCTGTTCCTCGTCCTAAGGTGAAAGACAAGCCATGTCCGACCCAATCGCTATCCGTGCGCAAAGTGATATACCCACAGGAATAATCCGGATCAGGATTCATTGCATCAGACCCATCAAGATGGTCGGACGTTGGAAAACGAATATCGCGTACTTCAATATCTGTAATCGTGATTGTCATTACTTTTCTTTCATTAGTCCCCAGGCTGCTTCCACAGCTCGAGCACCGCCGGGGTCAAACAATTCAAGTTCAGGTCTGATAAATGGGTAATAGTCATTAGTGCCGAAGTAAGCCTCGGTCGCCTCAGCGAAATACTCCATTTGATTGGTAGTGCTGTAATGCTTTACTTCCTGACCATTCCAGCGGAGCACTTTCTGATACTGGCCAGCTTTGATCGCCGTCTGAAAAGCTTTTAAAACACCTACATTTTCAAAACCTTTCGGGAGGAATTGGTCATGATAGGCATGCGCCATTTCATGTAAGACCATGTACGGCTGGGAGATAGTCCAATCTACAAAATTCTTCGCATTTGAAATTTCAACACACTTCACTTTGTCTGGATTCATCTCGTTATCAACCAGCCACTGACGGCCAGGATGATAGGCTGCACAGGGATGATGAGGCTCTTCATATTCCAACCAAATCACCACCTTCTGAAGCTTTCTGATCGCTTCGGCAGTCAACACTCGCTCTATTTTGAATAGCTGATGATCCATCACATCTACCGCCTGTTTGTACAGCTCGGCATGCCCACGCATCAGCAACTTATTCACACGAATTGTATAACCACGCAACTTCACATCGCGATAATTCGAATTTGGTTGGTAAATAGCAATCTTCTCAAGAGTTGCACTGTTTCGCCTGTCCTGTCCATTCTGACTATAGACTTCAGAAACTCCGGCGAGCAGCAGCAACAGCACCAAAATATCGGTTCTCATAATTATGCCCAGAGTTTTTTTGTTTCAATTCTCCCTCAGCATACCAAATATAAAACCACTTCAAGAGTCCCCACAGAATGTCACTTACATGACATCACGGATATTCCTTGAATTGCTAGTATGACGATAAAATACCGTTTCTATTGTTCTAACTAATACTCTGGAAATTCAGCCTATCCACCCGAAAGGCTTGGCCATGCGCTCCGTCATTTCAGCTAGTCCGCCACTTTGGATGGCTGCTACCGTTACCAGGTGGCTCGGCCCCCGGCGATATTTCTACCAACCTAACTGCGATGATCCAGTCCGATCCCTTGCCATTGTCTCCTCACGACTGGCACGGCCATTCTATAAGCAATTGAATTGGTTCGCTAAACTCAAACAAGCACTATCTTTTTGTCAAGAAAACAACAACGTCCTACTCACCTCTGCCAAAACTACCACTGATCCATTCCTCCGGGCATACCTACAGAAACATCATCTGCGTCTCGCCAGCACCACTATTTGCCGTACTCTCAAACAATGGCAAGCGAGACTTAACAACCGCACGGTTCTTAAGCCACTCGAATGTTGGATAAGTCCTCCCACCGATAGCACGAACGTAACTCACTACACTTTGGAGCAACTACCACTACGTGATCGGCTACTCATAGGAGGAGCTCATGAAGTCTGTGTNATTGACTGCCGGAATAAGAGCAAAACTCACCAACTACTGAATTTACGCAANCAGAAAATCCGCTTTTTCGAATGNCCTATGGATGCTGATATCGAAAATACTTTGGCCGATCACTGTAGTCATCAAAACAAAGCTAATATTCCCTTGTGGGCCGGACAAGCTGGTACACTCGCTCATTGGACACGAGCAATCGACGGGCCATGGCCACGGCAATCGGAAGTAAGTTGGTACAACCAGTTGATTCACGGGCAACGAGAAGCAGATCACTCAGCTTTAGCCACGCTCTGCAATATCATCACCCAACAAAAAGTTTTTTCTTCCCACCGTACGATTCGTGGTGGCTCTAAAGTTGTCTGTCTAACTGCAACCCCTCTGGAACGATGGAAAGACCTNAATATCTATCGACCACACTTACGNCGCTGGGATTTCTGTCCCTANGGAATNCTATTAAGCCCCTCAGTATTNGGNCGTCTTCCNATCNAAAGAGTTCGCTATGGCGACGAACNNCTATGGAATTCTCTTNNTCCAGAAGAAAGNCCCTTCTTTCAGGCAATTGACNGNAAAGTAGATTGGAAAGTAGAACAGGAGTACCGGATCGNTGGTGATTTATCGCTACGGGNCTTGAAGAAAAGTGACCTGGTGGTTTTTACTCAAACGAAAGCAGAAGCAAACGCCNTGCAAACANATTCTTCCTGGCCCGTGGTNCCGTTCGAATATTTGGCCGGCCTTGCTAGAATAGAACNATNGACAAAGCACATAGTCTGAGAACTNAAAACGAATGCCCGTTTCAAAAAAACTGTTTATCACAAACCTGGNAAATGCTGGGATCATGACCGAACAACAGGTCAAACAGCGTTTAGNAGACNTACCTAAAGAGCAACAACCCATCGACGGANANACNCTGGCAGCGGTGCTTATCGAAGACGGNGTCCTCACTTCTTATCAGGCNGACCGACTTAATCGTCAAGAGCCCAAGAGCTTGCGCTATGGCAACTACCAAATCGAGAGCGTCCTNGGACAAGGGGGAATGGGTACGGTCTACAAAGCACATCATCTCATGATGAAGCATGATGTGGCGATCAAGGTCATTTCCCAAAAGAAAAACGACGAGACGAATAGTCGTTTCAAGCGATTTCAACGTGANGTGCTGGCAGCAGGTAAACTTTCACACAACAACATTGTTTCCGCATTAGACGCCGGNGAAGAAAACGGNCAATTTTTCCTCGTGATGGAACTCGTTCAGGGCGATGATCTCGGAAAAATTTCGAAGTGTGAAGGGGAGCTACCTGTCGAAGAAGTAATTAACTACATGTCGCAAACCGCNGTTGGCCTGAAATATGCNCATNACGAAGGAATCGTNCATCGNGACATTAAGCCNCACAATCTATTACTGTCTTCGGATGGTACGATCAAGATCCTCGACCTCGGTCTAGTCTCTTTGCAAAGANCAGAAGACTCGATGGAAGACAGTCTGACAGGNCAAAATCAAATCATTGGTACTGTCGACTACATGTCACCNGAACAAGCCAAAGATGTTCATAGCGTGGATGCACGTGCTGACATTTATAGTCTTGGCTGTACTATGTTNCGCCTNCTCACAAGTACGGTTCCCTATCCCGGNAAGACGACAATCTCGCGNCTTTTGGCTCATCGCGACAATCCAATCCCCTCGCTTCACGACCATCTTTCGGACNTCCCGGAATTANTAGCTCGCATCTTCCANCGGATGGTAGCCAANGAACCGGAAGATCGNTATCAAACAATGGATGAAGTAATCGAAGCGTTTGAGACCTGCCGTCTGGCAAATGTGACAACTATACCTGTGATTCAGACGGATGACCTNTCGATTACNACAGTCGAAGAATTCTCATTAGATCTGNAGGGGGATGAAGTCTCCACAGTNGAAGTGGANCGTGAAGAATTAGATTCGATCAATGCCACTGTTTTACCTCTNCCCGCCAAAGTAAAAGCAACTCCCAAGATCGCTTCNGTCAATGTCTCTGAACAGATNCCAGGTTCGCGNCGCATAGTCAAAAGCAACTATGCCCTGACCTTCCTTNCCCTGATNATCCTTGNNGGTGCTGCAGGANCCTTTTGGTACATGAACCGACCCGGCTATATAGAAGTTAATTTTCCTGTCGAATATCGTGATGGTNNCTGGGCTATCGAAATCAAGGATCATAACAACAAGAACGCCGTGCTGATTGATAGCGATGCCGATGGACACGAAGATGCCAATCCAATTAGGCTTTCNCTGAGCCCCGGAACCTATACCTATGCACTCATGCGATATCCGTTTTTCCCCAATACCGGTCATTTTGAGATGGAACGAGGAAAAACGATTCTGATCGATGGAGTTGATTGGGAAACAAGTGATCTTCAAGAACTCGGGTTCACCAATGAGGGACTGTCTGGAGAAGCCGATCATTCCACCAACGCCGATGGTGAGGCAACGGGTAATTAAGCCTAGANCAGCGGAGTCGANAAACCAATCTCACTTCCGATTNNCGGAACGNGTTTGCAACCGCAAAAGNAATCAACTACTTCGCCGCTTGTTCGGNTGCTTTNCGNTTAATCCTTTGATCGTACTTGTAGTACAATTTTTTGTGCCGATCCGATAAATCCACTCGGCGGCCCTGAATAAATGCCGCTTCCACCTGGGTGCGAATATCCAGAACGTTGCCGTCTGTGATGACTAATGTAGCGTCTTTACCTTGNTCCAAACTTCCTACTTGTTCATCGACGCCCAAAATCTCAGCCGCACTCAAAGTAATTGANCTCAGAGCAGCTTCCATGGNCAATCCATAGGCATGAGCCGTTCCAGCATGAAACGGAAGGTTACGAACCATTGATGCTCCAAAGCGGCCATCCGATGCGATACAAAATCGCACACCGGCTTTTTCCAGTAGCGATGGAATCTCGTAGGGCAAGTCATAAAAGTCATCTGTTCGACGGGGGGTGCGGTAAACTCCACCTAGAATGACTGGGATATCATGCTTTTTCAGTAAGTCNGTACAGTAGATTGCATCGTATCCACCACTAATAATCAGCTTCACCTTCTGGCGAATCGAAAATGCAACGGCTGCCTGAATCTGATTGGCATTTTCAGCACTGGCGATGACTGGAATCTTACCTGACAATACATCTCGCATCGCTTCCCACTTGAGATCTACTTTGGCCGCGGGATCATTGCGACGGGCTTCACTGTATCTTCTAGCGGTGTTGAAAAACTCTTCCAGTTCTCNGACATTCTTGTCGCGAGCCTTCAGAGAATCTTTCGCACTTCCTGTTAACTGCCAGTCACTGACTGANGCCATCAAGGGCCAATTCACATGTAGCCCGGCGGCTGGNCGAATCGTCAGGTCTTCATAGGTCCAGCCATCAAGCTGAATCACCGCGCTCTGGCCGGAAATGGTTCCACCACTTGGGGCCGTCAGGCATAACAAAACTCCATTACTTCGCGTCGTTGGGATAATCTCACTATCAGGGTTAATTGCAACATGTGCTTTGACATTAGGATTGAAATCNCCAGTCTCCCGCTCATCCTTGGTTGCCCGCACCGCATTAATCTCCACTAGTCCCATATTGCTGTTGGCATCAATCAACCCCGGNAAAATATGCTTNCCTTTGACATCGATCACTTNAACTCCTTGAGGCAAAGGAAGATCCTGCCCNATGGCAGCTATTTTTCCATCGATNAANAATAGCGTTCCNGCCTCGATGTTTTTTCCACTCACGGTATGAATCGTTCCACCAACAAGTGCAATCGGNCGATCTTGTTTCGCACCAGGCACTTCTGGCACAGCCGCGAGNATCGCNGAAGAAAACAATAAGCTGGCAATTGNAAGAAAAGCGAATCGAGTAGTGAGCATTGAAATATATCCGTTATGAGTCTTTTGAAAAACAGCCCGTAAAGCATTCGTTAAATTCATCTGCTCACTTCTCCTGCCCAACGGNATCTTCAAGCTGACGGGCCGAACTCCGCTGTTGTTGCGATTGATCCATCTGTTCCTGATTGATCATGTTCATTAATTGTTGCAATCGTCCTTGTTGCTGACCTGCATGAAAGCACTGACCAGTATGACGATGCGTACGACAATACACATCTTCACGCGGCCATAGATTTGCTTCTTTATCTGGTGCGGTTGGTGCGCCAACCATACCTTCTCCGGAAGTCAGGATCTTTTGAATTAATGTTTCTCTTCGTTCTCTCAGAGTGACTCGGGAAGTAATGTCATCCTGACGGTCAAAATACTTCCGTCCGTCAATCCAGGTTTGTTCACATCGGCTAAAAACAGAAAGTGGATCGCCGCTCCAAATAACAAAATCNGCATGCTTGCCAGGTTCGAGCGAACCAACAAGACTCTCAATACGCAACTGTTTGGCGGGATTGAGCGTAACAAACTTGAGCGCTTCCGCAGGGGCAACTCCTCCGTAACGAACAGCCTTAGCCGCCTCATGATTTAAGTGACGCCCCAACTCGCGATCGTCTGAATTNAAGGATACNACAACACCAGCTTTATGCATCAACTTCCCGTTNTAAGGAATGGCATCAATCACTTCATATTTATAGGCCCACCAATCCGCGAAGGTCGAACCCATGGCTCCGTGAGCTGCCATCTCCTCAGCAACCTTATACCCCTCAAGAATATGCTGTAATGTCCCAATTTGTATGTTGAACTCTTCNAGTGTTCTCAGCAGAGCGAGAATTTCGTCCTGACGATAACTATGACAGTGAATCCATCGTTTGTGCTCCAGAATCTCGACAATGGCTTCTAATTCATAGTCGTAGCGCGGCGGAACACCTTTCTTGGTGGCCGTCCACTGATTCCAGTCTTTTTTATATTGTCGAGCGCGTTCAAAAGCATCACGGATGATCTGTTCAACACCCATTCGGGTCTGCGGATACCGAGTGGTATATTCGTCACCCCAATTACTTTGCTTTACGTTTTCCCCTAAAGCAAACTTGATTCCCCACGGAGCTCCGGAAAATTTCATTTCTTCACCCGTCGCTCCCCANCGCAGCNTGATCACCTGGTTCTGGCCACCNATTGGATTCGCTGAACCATGAAGAATATTTGACGTGGTNACGCCACCGGCAAGTTGGCGATAGATCGTATTATCGTGAGCATCAATAAAGTCTCCAATTCGAACTTCTGCTGTGATCGCCTGAGCACTTTCGTTGACTCCACCATCGGTNGCCATATGGCTATGAGCGTCAATGATACCTGGCGTTACATGCTGCCCTTCTANATCTACGATCGTGGATCCACGAGGTGCCTTAAGATTTTNACCAACGGCTACAACCTTACCCTGATCAACGAGCATACTTGCCTTTTCCAANATACCCTGAGGGCCCGAGGTCCAAATCGTCGCATTAATTAAAAAGAGTAGTCTGGCTTGTGTAGGGGNGGAATCTCGACCGTAAGCACCTAGTGGATAATTGACTTCATAGGAACTGACGACANCTTCCTCGACTTCAACGCCACTCTCTGATGTCTCATCATCCTCGGCCACCTCAGCAGCTTCGTTCGCTGTGGCTGTAAATTCACCTGACGTACCATCGCTTGCTAACCATTGGCCAACACCGTGTTTGGCATCCGTGTCGAGAAAGGTCAGTGTAAATCGAATCAAACCTTCTTTTTGAAAACCTTCCGCTGGCAGGACTNCACTCACCCGAGTATCACGAATAGATGCTTTTGAGAGTTTGACTNTTGTCTTTTGATCTTCACTACCACGAATACTAACTGCCCCATTCAGTGCTGGCCCNTTGCCGCTTAACTCCAGCGTCAAATCAGCTCCTTCCAGATCGCCTTCTAACTTCCAGCTTCCAGCCAGTTCTAACAACGGTGGAGGGGAAAATTCAAAACGCTCGCCTGCCACCCAAACCTCTTCAATTTTTGAATCACCTTGAAAGAGATCGTCTGAAGCGATTACCAGACTGGCCAGATAGTTCTTCTCGACTTTACCAAGTAACGAACTCACNCCTGTTAATTTNGCTGGCGTGGTGGTAATCGACGCAAGTGCAGCCTCAGGGCTAAGACCACGATTGACCGCTCGACGCAGATTCTTAAAAAAGTCCTCACGATTACTGAGTCCATCGGTCGTGAGTGCAACTGTGGCACCGGCATTCACAAGCTGAGCCGGATTCTGCGGTGCTAAATCCCAGTGCATCATACTTTCCAAGGAGACCGCTCGAGCCGATTCGATACTGCCTACATTGGGCGCGTCGGGAAAATCAATCGGAAGAATAATCGGACGTTTGGTGCTAACTATATTTTCTAAGCGTTGATATTCATATCCGGAACCAACCATCACNGCCTNCAAGCCAAACTGTTTGGCAAATCTATCAGCTCGCATAAAATACTGTTCATCACTCGTAGTAAAAACAACTACCTGAACTGCATCAAGCACAGGTTCAAGGGATGCTAGTGCGTCATTTCGCTCTGGACGCTGATTGCCAGGATTGTTCTGATTAGCTTCCGTGGCTTTCCGGTGCCAGGCTCCATCCATCATCACTTGGCGAGCTAANGCTACTGCTCCCATTGGTGAGTTTGGATATTGATCGCGTCCACGCCCCTGAGGTACCGTCAAACGTATATGTTGAAACAGCTTGGGCTTAAGAATGGCTGTGTTGTTATCACCAGTTCCCGTAGATACCANTGCNCTCGAACCNCGGATAATCCCCGNCGATGGTGCGACAACTCGGGCAGTAAAACCCTGGCTACGAAATTGACTATTGACATTGTCGTCAGCTGAATAAACTTCGGCCACAGAAAGCTGAGGGGTGATCGTGTCATTCCAATAAGGGGCTCCCTTGGCTGCAGGAGTCCGGTCGACGTTGGTAGGGCTATAGGCATCAATAAAGCCTGCATAGACAAATCNTCCCTGCAATTCGATAATTTTAGCGCCCGCCGGAANTCTCTGATTGCTACCCACTTTGCGAATCACATCACCCTCAATGACTATGTCACCATCTTCGATTACTTGTCCGGGCGCAACGACAATAGTTCCAGAACGTAAAANGGTGGTAGCAGGAGTATTATCCTTAAGNCCAACGACAGGTCTCGAATTAGGAACCTGCGTATAACCTGGAACGGCAGCTACAACACCAACGGTTGCAACAACTCCCAAAATCCATACTTTTATTCTTTTCATTTGCTACTACCTAGAGGGCTTGTTTCAGTGCACCTACATCCTAAGTTATCCGAAGTCGTTTAGAAATCCTTGGAATACCATAAATTCCATACGAAGTGACGGTGTACAATAACTGCAGAGTTCAGATTGATTCTTCAAGACCCGTTCGGGGAATTCCCTAATGCCAACTCGTAATGTGATGATCATTTCAGCAGCAATGTTGCTCTCGATCATCTGCTATCGCCAGATTCCTCAGAACCAGTACGCCCGTTTCTATGAACGTGCCACCAAGGAACTTGGGGAACGCTACGTTGATGAAGTAGACCAGCAAAAGCTATTCCGGGGCGCCATGACTGGCATGATGGCGACACTGGACGAACATTCGAATTACCTACCTCCAAGACAATTCGAAGGCCTCGATGCAATTCTCAATCAGGAATTCGGGGGGCTCGGCATCCAGATCGAAAGCCCCGACAACTCCACCGAACTACGAATCATAACACCTGTTCTTGGCAGCCCGGCAATGGAAGCTGGATTACAAGCTGGAGATATCATCGTTAAGATCGGTGAAAAGTTCACCCGAAATATGCCTCAAGATGACTCTTTAACGTTATTAAGAGGAGCCGAAGGAACATCGGTACAACTTTCTATCCGTCGAAATGACAACCCCACTCTGCTTGAATTTACTATCACTCGCAAGATCGTGCGTACCAGAACGCTACGAGGGTTTCAAAGGGAGGGCGACGGACACTGGAACTATCGCCTTCCTGCCCCCAACGACAATTTCCTGTATTTGCACGTGACAGACTTTGGCCAGCGAACAACTCAAGAAGTAANNCAGGTTATCGATTTAGCCAATGATNCATTGGANTATGATGGAATTGTTTTAGACTTNCGGGGAAACGGAGGGGGCCTCTTACTCTCAGCCGTTTCCATTTGTGATCTTTTTATGGATCAAGCAAAGGTGGTAGAAGTTCAATATCGTGATGAAAATAGAAANGTAACTTATTCNAGCGATGCATCTACTACGCGTGATGCTACAACGCCGATGGTCGTGCTGATAGACCGGGATTCGGCCAGCGCAAGTGAAATCACAGCCGCTTGTCTACAGGATCATGAAAGGGCCGTTGTGATTGGTGAACGTAGCTATGGTAAAGGTTCCGTGCAGGATGTCGTTGTCCTGAATACATCGGGGGACAATCACGCCCTTAAGTACACCGTGGCCCACTATGTTCGACCAAGCGGACGAAATATTCACCGCACCANACCCATTGAACAGATGTTGCCGGAAGANGATTGGGGGGTTCAACCAAATGATGGATACACCCATAGGTTTGATGAGGAACAGCGAATCGCCTACTTGAAAGACAAGCGAGAGCGTTTCATTATCCAANCGCCAGCTAGTAAAGCAGACTCGAGTAGCAATCCAGAAGTAACGACCATTGAATTTGAAGAGGATGATACTATCTTCATCGATCTGCATCTTCAACGAGCCATTGAATACNTGCAGTCCCGCAAACTCTAATCNAATTCTTTTAGNGCGGTGGAAATATCCTGAATCATCGCCTTGCCGTCACCAAACAACATCGTCGCGTTATCGGCGGCGAACAGTGGGTTGGCAATACCTGCATANCCCGGACTTAAACTTCGCTTAATAACGACCACCTGCCTGGCTTCATCGACATTCAGAATGGGCATGCCTGAAACCGGAGTACCCTCTCTTCGGGCTTCCGGATTCACCACATCATTGGCACCAATTACAATTGCCACATCCACTTCATCAAAGTCCGGATTCATCTCTTCCAATGCCTTAAGTTGACTGTAATCCACATCGGCTTCTGCAAGCAAAACATTCATATGACCAGGCATACGNCCAGCAACCGGATGAATAGCGTATTCAACCGTNGCTCCTCGTTCTTCAATTTGATTTGCTAAATCACTAACCGCATTCTGAGCCTGAGCGACAGCCATACCGTAACCTGGTACGAAGACAACTCGGTCCGCCATATCGACCATAATCGCCACATCCTCGGGAGTAGTNCGGATAACTGTTGCGTAAACTTCNTCATCTTCTTCATAAGCAGAAGCAGCTCCGCCTCCAAACAACACATTCAGTAACGATCGATTCATCGCCTTACACATCAGGCTTGTAAGAATNATCCCTGAAGCTCCCACCAGCGAACCGGAAATAATTAATACGGGCTGATCGACAACAAATCCGGTTGCNGCAGCAGCGAGCCCGGAATAGGAATTCAANAAGGCGATAACAACAGGCATGTCAGCGCCGCCGATTGGTGTTGTGAGAGTGTAACCCAAAGTGCAACCAAGAATACAAATACCAACAAAGTTCATNGTGACGTTCCCATTCATNATCATGGCGTAAATACACCAGATACAGCCNGCGAACATCATCAAGTTCAATAAATGGCGAAGGATCGCCGGAAGCGGAATGGACTTTTTGAAGAATGCTAGCTCCAGTAGTTTTCCAGCCGCNACTCCACTACCAATAAATGTCACNCCCCCGATAAGTCCTGAAATACCGCCAGCGACCATTACCTCGACGTGTAATGCACCTTCTTCGGCGGCCAGCAAACTTGCTGCCGCTACCAGGACAGAGGCAAGCCCCCCAACGCCGTTAAAAATAGCAACCAACTGAGGCATTTCTGTCATCTGAACACGGGTAGCAAGCATCGTTCCAAAGAACGTACCAATGAAAATCGCGCCGACGATTGTTCCAATCGGAAGTGTAATGCTGTTTTGAATGGCATCATTCTCTAGAATGATCGCAAACGAGACCCCTGCTGCAATGAGCATACCAACCACGCCTAACAGGTTGCCCAACACGGCAGTCCTGGGATGGCTCATTTTTTTAATCCCCATAATAAAGAGGACCGCTGCCAATAAGTAAAGGAGGTCAAAGAATACTGTGTTTAATTCCACCACGATGGGTAATCCTATATATGTATTCCCGATAAGGGGCTGTGATTGTTTTGATTGTGTACTGGCGACGGCTATGCTGTTTTCTTCTTTTTCTTTCTGGATGAAAACATACTCAACATTCTATGAGTCACACCAAATCCACCAACAACATTCACCATTGCTAATGCGATTGCCAAGCCCGCCAAAAACAAGGCGAATTTATTATCTGCCGTCACACAGTCTGCAACGACCAGAATTGCGCCGACGATCGTAATGCCACTAATGGCATTCGAACCGGACATCAATGGAGTGTGTAGGGTCTGTGGTACTTTGGTTATGACTTCAAATCCAACAAAAACCGAAACAACAAAAACTGCTATGCCCGCCATTAAGGCTTCATAGCGGTCGATCGTAAAAGTCGGAATCTCCGGCTCGTTCTCCGTAGCCGCAACTTGCTCGCTTGCAACGGCCTCACTTGCGGAAGAATCAGTAGTCAGATTTGTGTTTTCCTGAGCGACCAGAAGGCCTGCAACAAGCATGACGCAGAGTCCACATCCTTTGAGCCACCGGGACGCTTTGGTATTCATCTGTTTTTTCATCTATCTATCAATCACTAAAAATGAATAAGTAAATGTAGTCGCTATCTACTTATTAGCACGTGTTGGTTTTACGGTGTTTCATAATCACTGAAGTCGAAATCCGGATCCTCATCATCCGTGTAATCGGCTTCAGCATCATAGTCTTCTACTTCTTCAGCCTCTTCTTCAGCCTCTTCTTCAGCCTCTTCTTCAGCCTCTTCTTCGGCTTCTTCTTC
>PAJC01000087.1 GCA_002705165.1 Planctomycetaceae bacterium
AGGATAAAGAGAAAGCTCGCGCTGAAAGTGAACTTGGTGTTGCTCCGGTTAAGTACGTCGTTGGTCAGGATGCACTGGCTGTCTACGTTCACAAGGACAACCCACTGGAAGAGATCACGTTAGCGCAACTCGATGCCATCTATGCGGATGGCGGAACCATTTCTAAGTGGAGTGAAGTAGACATTGAAATTCCTGGAGGATCCGACGAAATTGTTCGCATTAGTCGTCAAAATAACTCGGGGACCTATGCTTACTTCCGGGAAGCAGTACTGAATGACAATGACTTTAAGCTCGGCTCTATCGACCTGTCTGGTTCCTCCGACGTTGTCGCCATGGTCGAGAAGACGGCATCTGCTATTGGCTACTCGGGAATGGGCTACGCTACTGATAACGTCAAAATGCTGAAAGTCAAAACGGCGGATGATGAGGCTGCGGTTGCTCCGACAGCTGAGAATGTAATTAACGGCAGTTATCCGATTGCCCGACCACTGATGATATACACCGCTGGCGAACCCAACACTACACTCCAGACCTATCTAGATTGGATTATGGGTGANGAGGGCCAAGCTATCGTAAGTGAAATGGGATACGTTCCTGTCGAATAATCTGACGCAGAAACNCTCCATTCCAAATTTTCACCTAGAAAGCGGTACTATGCCAGAGACAACCCCTGCTAAGGAAAGCAACTTTTCGTTGCGTCGTAGCATTCAGAGGGTGGTTGACTTTATGGAACCGGCCATTGTGGGTCTTATCCACCTCTGTGGATGGAGTGCTATTATTTTCGTGATGGCGATCTTCTTCTTTGTATTCAAAGAGAGCCTGCCGGCAATGACGGGCATTGAAGAAATAGGGGGAGGAGTTGACGCAGAAGTCGAGAAACTTGATCTGGTTGAATTTACCACAAGTCCGAAATGGATTCCCGAGTCAGCCAAGAAACCAACGTTTGGAATCCTTGCTTTAATGTTAGGCACACTTTCGGTCACCATTCTTTCCATGGTAATCGCAGTGCCTCTTGGTTTAGGAGCAGCCGTTTACGTTTCTGAATTCGCCAAAGGTAAGTCGCGGGAGATCTTAAAAGTTCTGATTGAGTTACTGGCAGCCATCCCATCGGTTGTCTGGGGCTTCATTGGTCTGGTGGTCATGAATCCGATGATTGTCGACGTCACTGGCGAACCTGTCGGACTAAACATCCTTAATGCTGGTATCGTGCTGGCGTTAATGAGTGTGCCGATTATCGTCTCTGTTTCAGAAGATGCTTTAAGAGCCGTCCCAGATTCATTCCGTGAGGCTGGGATCGCATTAGGCGCTAATCGCTGGGAAATGGTTTACAAAGTGCTCTTCCCTGCCGCGAAAAACGGNTTGCTGGCGGCCGTCCTTTTAGGCATTGGGCGAGGCATTGGNGAAACCATGGCTGTTTTAATGTGTACCGGCCACTCGGTGAATATGCCCACAAGTCTCTTTGNCCCGGTTCGCACTTTGACGGCAACCATTGCAGCAGAATTAGGTGAAGCGGTTCGTGGTGACATGCACTATCACACTTTGTTTCTCATCGGGGTCGTGCTTTTTGTCTTTGCATTTGTTATCAATCTCACCGCAGATCTGATTGTCAAAGGAATTAAGGTGCAAGGAAATGAGTAGTGAACTAAATAATCCTTTCGCTTCCACGGAACAGGAACATCGCGGGAAGAAAGTCGAGCTACTGGTTAAATTCTGTACACTCGCCATGACTTGGTTGCTCATCATTCCCGTGTTGGCAATCATCATCTTTCTGGTATACAAAGCCTGGCCTGCCTTGTCAGTTGAATTTATACTCGATAATCCGAAGGACAAAATGACGGCCGGCGGGATTTGGGGTCCGTTAATCGGGACTTTTTTCCTAGTACTTGTCTCTTTGATTATTGCGGCCCCCACGGGCATTCTGGCTGGTGTCTACCTCAATGAATTCGCTCGTGATAATTGGGTCACACGCTTCATCAATTTGGCTGTCGTCAATCTAGCCGGAGTTCCGAGCATCGTACATGGTCTATTTGGACTAGGTGCTTTTGTCTATTTCCTCGGGATGGACCGTTGTTTGTTGGCAGCCTCCTGCACGGTAGCGGTGATGACATTACCAGTGATCATTACCAGCACGAAAGAAGCGTTGGCATCGGTACCAATGTCATTCCGGGTTGCCTGTTGGAACATGGGCGCTACGAAGTGGCAGACCATACGAACCATCGTGTTGCCAAATTCGATTAGCGGAATTCTAACCGGGGTCATTCTGCAGGTGGCTCGAGCTGCCGGCGAAACGGCGCCTATTCTTTTTACCGGAGCAATGATCTCGTCTCGAATTGCAGATTCAGGCTGGGATGCCATGGTCCCATACGGGTTGGAGGATCGCTTCATGGCATTGTCCTATCATCTGTATATCATCTCTACTCAGTGGCAAAACGTTCCCGAATCATTCAAATTCGGTACTGCTGCGGTAATGATTGGATTGGTGATTGCGGTCAACAGCCTATCGATTGGATTCCGTATCTACTTGCGTTCACGAAAGAAGTGGTAACAACATGGAATACCAAATAGAATTTCGCGACGTAAGCGTCTGCTACGGCAAAGATATTGCCCTGCAAGGCATCAATCTTGAAATTCCACGCAATGAAATTTTTGGAATCATCGGCCCGGCCAACGCAGGGAAAACCACCTTCCTGAAAGCCATCAATCGAACGCTGGAATTTATCCATAATGCCAAGACCACCGGAGAGGTNCTGTTTGATGGTAAAAACGTCCAACAGATTCGTAACGTCTATGGTCTTCGCCGAAAGGTGGGAGTTGTTTTTCCACTCCCGGTCGGTCTGCCGATGTCGATCTACGACAATGTCGCTTACGCGCCTCGACGCTCCGGAATTCACGACAAACAGGAACTCGAGGAACTTGTGGTCCGCTGTCTTAAGCAGGCCATGCTTTGGGATGAAGTCAAAGACCGGTTAGATATGCTGGGGACCAAACTTTCCGGTGGACAGCAGCAACGACTAACGATCGCTCGGGCATTGTCCCATTCACCAGACGTGCTTTGNCTCGACGAATTCTCGATTGCCATTGACCCCGTGACGACGATGAAAATCGAAGACGTGCTGACAGAACTAAAGAGTGAAATGACGATTATTTTAGTGACTAATCTAGTTCAACAAGCTCGCCGTTTAGCCGATCAAACAGCCTTTTTCAATAAATCAAAGCTAGTGGAGGTCGGTCCGACTGAGAAAATATTTAGCAGNCCGGTCAACCAACTTACCTACGATTATGTGACAGGAGACTTTGGATAATGTCAACAATAGTTACTGCATCTAGCACGACACAATACCCTCCGGTGGAAACAGGCCTGAGGGATGAATTGAGCATTCGAACGAAAGGTCTCAATCTTTGGTATGGTGATTTCCAGGCTTTGATGGATGTCTCAATTAATATTAAAAAGGGAATTATTACAGGGCTCATCGGGCCTTCCGGCTGTGGTAAAACCACCCTGCTTCGATGTTTCAATCGTATCAATGAACGTTACGGAAATGTAAACACCACGGGNGACGTCGAGATTCTGGACAAAAATATCTATGATTCCGATGTTTCTGTTCGCCAACTTCGTCGTAGCGTAGGCATGGTATTCCAACGACCAAATCCACTACCAATTTCAATTTCTGACAACGTGCTATTTGGCATGGGCATTCACAATGCTCATAAATCACTTTCAAGAGCTGATCGCAGTGATGTTGTGGAAATGGCTCTACGTGAAGTTGACCTCTGGAATACCGTCAAAGATCGACTCAAGACCCGAGCGACTACATTGACGCTGGAACAACAGCAAAAACTTTGCATCGCTCGACTGTTACCGCTCAAGCCAGACATCATCCTCATGGATGAGCCCTGTAGTGCATTAGATGCTGAAGGGATTGAAAAGGTTGAAAATCTCATCGAATCGCTACGCGATGAATATACTGTCGTGATTGTAACCCACAACATGGCCCAAGCACGACGAGCTACAGACGAATGTATTTTCATGCTGCTTGGTGAGATCATCGAACATTCGAAGACCTCTGAAATGTTTCTCAATCCGCAGCATGAAAAGACTGAAATGTATATTCAGGGACGGTATGGATAATGCGTCGGTTTGATCAGGAATTATCGGAACTCCATCATCAGTTGATCGAAATGGGCACCCTCGCTGAGTCGATGGTCAGTACCGTCTTGAAAGCACTTGANGATGTGACGCTGAACATCGAAGAGCCTTTACATGCCTCCGAAGATATGCTCGATGAAATGCAAAACACCATCGATAAGGAAGTGGTTCGGATCTTAACGGTCTACTCCCCAGTCGCAACCGACTTGCGATATGTTCTGACGGTTTCCCACGTAACCTCAAGTCTCGAACGCATTGGGGACCAAACCACCAACGTGCTTAGCCTGTTGCAATTAATGATGGCTCGTTCCACAACTAAACCGGAACCAAGAATCATCCAAATGGGACAAGCCGTCCTGGAAATGTTACACGGTGCCATCGGTGCCTATATCAATCGCAATGCAAAAGAAGCGGAGAAATATCGCAACCGGGATGAATATGTCGACTCGCTCAACGATCAGATTATGCGGGAAGTTCTTAGCGAAGAGGTCGCATTGGAGGCACTNAAAGGAGAACCCAATATTGCTGGTCCGTTGGCTCAAATCCTTATAGCCCGAGCATTGGAACGTATCGGTGATCAGGCATGCAATATCTGCGATCAGGTCCCGTCACTCTTAGGCGACAATCCATAAATTTTCGCATCTAGCCTGCCTTTGCAGTTATTTGCTCATCGCTATAAACTAAGTGTTAGCAATTCAGAAGCTTGGTTTTAGCAGATGAATGCAAACTCTGTCCTTGNTGACTCATATTCTGGTGGACACGTAGATGGCTAAACAAACTGTACTCATCATTGAAGACGAACCGGACCTTCAGGAAATATTAACTTANAATCTGGAATCTATCGGGTATGTCGTTCACGTCTTTGACCATGGCACACGAGGTCTGGAAGCCGTTCAACGTCTGGTACCGGATATCATCCTGCTAGACGTAATGTTACCCGGAATGGACGGTCTCGAAATCTGCCGACATTTGCGGAGTAACAACTCGACTAAACGCATTCCCATCGTGATGCTAACCGCCAAGAGTGAAGAGGTCGACCAACTTGTTGGCTTCCAAATGGGCGCTGATGATTATGTGACTAAACCCTTTAAAATGCGAGTGTTGATTGAACGCATCAAATCGCTACTACGACGTGCCAATCAACCNTTGGACGATGACTCCCAAGTGCTCAGTTCTAACGGCATTGTGCTTGATCGATTACAATTCCGGGTAACTATTGATGGGGAATCCGTCACCCTCACTCCCACNGAATTCGATTTGCTCTGGCAACTCATGGAACATCCAGGTCGGGCCTATAAACGATATGACTTAATGGACGCCGTAATGGGAGATGACACCGTCGTTCTAGAACGTACCATTGACGTTCACATTCGAGCTCTTCGCAAGAAACTGGGTGGCAAAGCAGACTTGATTGAAACCGTTCGAGGTATCGGCTATCGACTTAAAAGCAATTACTAAACCCTGATCACATTTTTCGCACCTTTTCATGTTCACCTCCCGTCTTTTCTGGAAACCCTTCGTTTATTTCTCAGCACTGATTGTGCTCGTGGGGTTTATTGGAGGTTACACCACCTCTCAATGGCAAAAAGAACAGTTAACCGATCAATTAAAACAACGTCTTCGAAACACCGCTATCTCGCTGGAAGAAATTACTAAACGATCTTTATTGTCTGGCGAATTTCAGGATATAGAGCAGGTTATCCAGGATATTAGAACCCTGACAACCACACGAATTACCGTGGTTGCTCTGGATGGTGTGGTATACGCTGATACCCATAAAAACCCCCGTCTAATGGAGAACCATGCTGACCGGGAAGAATTAATTGAGGCCCTTCGGGACCGCGAAGGAGATAGCCTGCGTTACAGTGACACTCTGAATATCAGTATGCTCTACTACGCGTTTCGCATTCAGCATCAAGGAAAGACCTTAGGTTGTGTTCGCTGTGCTCTGAGTACTTCTCAGATCGACATACAAGTGGCAAGCATTCAAACCCGTATCGCGGAATTGGTTTTTATCGTGGTCATCCTGGGATTGGTTGTCACCGGTCTGGTGATCTTCCGCATGACACGACCGGTCGTTCGTTTAATTGAAGAAGCTCGGGAACTAACCACGGCCCAACTTGGTCAAACTGTTGNACATGGATTTGATGATGAGATTTCAGAGTTGGGACGTTTACTTAACGAATTGAGTAGTGCCCTGGCTGACAGAATGGCACAACTTGAACAGAATCATCATGAACTACTGACGGTCCTTGAAGGCATGGACGAAGGCGTCATCGCGGTCGATAAAAATGAACGCATACGTTTTGCCAATGAAGCTGTCTGCGAAATGTTTGCTCTGGATCTTGAGCGAGATCAAGGTCGGCCTATCTGGGAAGTCATTCGCAACCAAATGGTGGAGACTATTATTAATCAAGCCAAGAAAACGAATACACACTTTCGCGGTGAAATGGAGTTATTAGGTCCACCCACTCGTTATCTGGCATTAAATGCTTCGGCTATTCCAACCGAGGATGAAGACGATTTTGGCGTTATCATTGTGGTGCATGANATTACGGAAGTCCGACGACTGGAAAATATGCGGCGAGACTTTGTTGCCAATGTATCNCATGAATTAAAAACCCCGCTAGCCTCCATCCAGGCATATGCTGAAACTCTAATTGACGGTGCCATCGAGGATCAGAAGAACAACCGTACTTTTCTTGGGCGAATCGTCGAGCAATCTGAACGCCTGAATATGCTGATTCAGGACTTATTAAGTATTGCGCGAGTCGANTCCAACNCGCAAGCNAATGAGTATCTCGTCATCAATGTTGNCGAAGTGCTCGACAGTTGCCTTAAGCATNACCAACCTCGTGCNGGGAAAAAAGANATCNCTCTCGAAGTGCNGACTCCAACTGATGTAATGGTCTATGCCGAAACAGAAGGGGTCCGACAAATCCTAGATAATCTCATCGACAATGCCATCAAATACACACCGGAACAAGGGCGGGTTCAGATTGATATAACAATTCAAAACGAGCAAGTGTTACTTAAAGTGCAGGACAGTGGAATCGGAATTCCGGAAGCCCATCTCCAACGCATTTTTGAGCGATTCTATCGCGTTGATAAAGCTCGGTCCCGCGAATTAGGTGGTACCGGGTTAGGGCTATCGATTGTGAAGCATCTAGTCAATGCATTTGGTGGAACAGTCGATGTCACCAGCAATCCGGACGAAGGCACCGCTTTTATTGTGACCTTACCATTGGCTACAGGCAGGCAGGCCGCTATCGCCGCGGGCTAAATATTTTCGTCATTGTCAGAATCGACTCTGTCGCTCATAATCTGCTGATTGAATTCCTCCCCCTTTCCCTCTTCCGGAATCCGCACTGTTGTTTCCCGCAGTTTCTTCAACAGAATCCGCCATCGAGAATAAACTCTATGACCGATCATTCCTGCTGGCCTTCTTCAGTCAGGTGTTGTTTGTTCCGGCCAATGCAGCTTTAGTTCACTATGCCGAATGGGTACAGTTTCTTTACCTCGGGGATCAGGAGAAAGCGCTACTTGAATTAGGATATATCACTTCCTTTGGGGCTATTCTTGGATTTGTTTCAAGACCCTGGTTGGGGCAACTAATCAACCGCTTCGGAGCGAGATTGATCTGGATCATCGGCTACCTGCTCTTTATCGCAGGCTTCATGGGAAACCTGTGGATCTCAGAAATCGGTTGGGGAATTTATGCGTTACGAGGAACCATGTTTCTCGGAGTAGCCTGTATTTTCACGAGTTCCATCACGTACATCACACTCACCACTCCGGAACAACGTCGCACCGAAGCCATTGGAATTCTGGGAGTCGGCGGCTTCATTGGATTCTTAATTGGGCCAATGATTGGTGAAATTGTGCTCGGCGAGAATCCCGGGGTTACCGAGTTTGAAACCTATTTTTGGATGGGTTCTAGCTGTGTACTGGTCTCGATGTCACTACTATTCTTCATGCCATCCCCACCGGGTAGTGTCAAAGCCGGCTCGCTCTCACTTATTCAGTTCATCAAAACCTGCCAGAAATACTGGCCAGGTAGTATTGTATTTATCAACATGGCCTTCGGCCTTTCCATGACGGTACCCCTGCACCTGTTAAAGAAGTTTGTCATCGACCAGAACTTGAATGAGTCCATGGTAGGAGGTCTGGGGATCATCACTATTTTCTATCTAGTCTATGCTGGCTGGGGCATGACAATCAGAATCCTGCTCAAGAACGCCCCCGATCGGATCGGCCGCAGGAAAGTCCTCTGTGTAGGCTTAACTTCGATGGTGTTAGGATATAGCGGTTACTGTACAGTCACAGCCGAGTCGATGTGGATGATACTTGTGCCTGCTTTTCTATGTGGCACAGGACATGGATTAACCTATCACTGTATGACCGCGCTATCACTACAGACATTTCCTACAGAAAGTCGTGGTACCGGTTCTGCCTTGTCTTTAATGGCATTTGATTGTGGAGCCGTTTTCGGAATGCCAATCATGGCCAGTCTCGTTGTCTGGCAAGGTTACAACATGATGTTTTTGACCGTGGCGGCAACTGTGGCTGTCATCTCAATAATCTACTTCAAGCAAAATGGCATTCGTTAGTACATAATCGCTCTGCTTTGTAACGTACAATATTGAATATGGCAAAACTGTATTTCTACTATTCCACGATGAATGCCGGCAAATCCACGATGATGTTGCAAGCGAGTTATAACTACCAGGAACGTGGTATGCAAACTCTGCTATTGGCACCAGACATCGACAATCGCGATGGTGAAAACATCGTTTCATCCCGTATCGGATTAACTGCTCCCGCAACATCGTTTCATACCGCCGATAATCTGTACTCCCTCATCCAGAGTATTGGCAGCACACAAACCATCGATTGCATATTCATCGACGAAGCTCAGTTTCTGGAAAAGCAACAAGTGAAGCAACTTTCCGATGTGACTGACGAGTTAGATATCCCGGTACTGTGCTACGGCTTAAGAACAGACTTTCAAGGGAACCTATTCACTGGTAGCGAACAACTACTGGCCTGGGCAGACGAACTTACAGAGATTAANACAATTTGCCACTGCGGNCGAAAAGCCAATATGGTGCTCAGAATCGATGCTGACGGAAANGTCATTAAACAGGGTGCTCAGATTAAAATCGGTGGCAATGATCATTACATTTCNGTATGCCGGAAATGCTTTAAGAATGGCATGGTTAGTCGGCGTGACGACGAATTAATGCTGGAGGGATTTGATGAGTAGCTTAGCAGGTCGTAATATTCTAGTCACCGGTTCCACTCAGGGAGTCGGCCAGGCNATTGTTNTCGCAGCGGCCAAANCCGGTGCCAATGTTGTCATTCATGGTTTACATGAAGATGATTCTGCCAAAGAAACAATGCNGACTTGTTTAGAAACCGGAGTAGATACCCAATTGGTGATCGGTGATCTTNGCGACAGNNANGGCGTTCANGATATATTTGATGCTGCNCTTCGGGCCAATCCAGGAATCGATACGCTGGTAAATAATGCTGGAACTTATCTTGATGTCCCGTTTATAGAAATGGAANATGAGCATTTCGANAAAACNATGCGTCTTAATGTTTACGCTTATTTTTTNCTNACCCAATACTTTGCACGNCATTGGATAACAAACAGTACAGCCGGTCGAGTGCTGATGATTGGCTCCATTAATGGCCGACTTGCCGAAGATATCCATACCGCCTACGATACCTCCAAAGGCGCTGTTGAAATGATGGTAAAGTCCGTAGCCGTCTCGTTGGCAAAACATAATATTCGAGTCAATGGTCTGGCTCCCGGATTATTTTATACGCCACTGACGGCTAAGGCGTTGGACGATCCAAGGTTTATGCACTGGATGCAACAACATACGCCTAATGGTGATGTTCCCGGTCCGGAAGTGTGTGGAGAATCCGCCGTCTACCTGCTCAGTGATGCTGCTAAGCATGTCTGCGGCCACATGTTGATGGTCGATGGCGGCATGAGCGTTTGGCAACAACCTGACCCCTAAAGGATAGTTTAATGACGATAAATCTTTCTCTTCGAAATGCACAGGGCCATGAAGTCCTGTTGAACTCGCTATGGCAGGACTCAACGGTTGCCTTCTACTTCCTACGACATATCGGCTGAGTGTTCTGTCGAGAGCAGATGGTCAATCTGCAGCAGCAACAAAAACAATTCGACGATGCAGAGATTAGAACGGTAGTCGTTGTCATGGCGGAGCCCGAGCAGGCCTTGGCTCTCATTGAGAAATATGGGCTGACATATCTCGTTTTATGTGACCCTCAACAGACGGCCTATCAATATTTTGAAATTCCACAGGGGCGTCCAATGCAATATGTGGGCCCCAAAACCTGGCTTACTGGATTACGAGCGATGATCCGTGGGGGCATCGGAAAACCATCTCACGACATCAAACAAATGCACGGCACCGTCGTGATTGACTCATCAGGTACGGTAATTTACAAGCATCTTGGTCGCCATTCTGCTGACTATACCCCGTTGGCGGATGTGCTTTCAGCCACAAAGTAAGTCGCCCTTTAGAATTGCGCATTGTCAGACCTGAANCTCTCGAACATAATCCTACTTTCCCCCTTCCTGCCTGCCACAAGCCAATCATGTACGACCTCATNATTAGCGACATCGACGGTTGTCTATCGCCTGAAGATTCCTCTCCGCTTAACATCGAAAAATTAAATCTTGTTGCGGAACACAACCGCCTGGCATTCGCCCAACACGATCGCCCTAAACTTACACTATGCACAGGACGTCCTATTCCATTTGCGGAGGGGCTTTGTCGGTTGCTGCAAAATCCAAGCGTGCCGTGTGTCGCAGAAAATGGGGTCTGGCTGTACGATCCGTCGAGCAATGGGTATTGGATGGATCCCTCTATTACCGAGGAGCAACTAGAAATGGTCCATGAGGCGGAACTCTTTTCACTCAAGACCTATCGTAAAGATGGTGTCACGCTTCAACCCGGCAAGTCGGCCTCCGTCACGCTTTACCACCCGGACCCAAACGTATTACAGCGTGTGGCANCTGAACTGCAACAACAGTTTGATCGGTATGGATTTGAATTTCGAGTTTCTCTCACATTGTTCTATATCAATTGCGATCTCCCACAGATCACGAAGGCNTCCGGNATTGATCGNTTACTGGAAGTCACNGGTATCGATCCTACTCGGACGGCTGGCATTGGTGACACCAGCAGTGATCTGGCCATTGCCGAACGTGTCAAGACATTTGGCTGTCCAGCCAATGCCATTGCATCTGTCAAAGAAGCAGCTCACTTTATTTCTGAACATGAACAGATTGATGGCGTACTCGATTTCATGCAATTCTTAATGGACCAGTAAACGACCATGGCAAATAATGCCCGAATTGCGATCCAACTACTCATCGTCTTGTGTATGGCACATTGGACGGTCGATATTCTGGCTACCACTACTGTAAGTTTNNTNCCCAGCATGGAAACGCATCTGGGGTTGGAAAAGGGTGGTTTTCTCATCGGCTACATTATCTGGCGGGTTGCCGACAGTTGTGGGCAAATGTNTTTCGGNTACTTAGGTGACCGAATTCGANTCAAGGCAATCATCTGGGCNGGCCCGCTATTCTCNTTGTTCTGTTTTTCATTTATTGGTTATGTGAATACGCCCGTCNGCATGACGTTGTTACTNATGTGTGGAGGGATGGGCGTAGCNGCCTTTCATCCAGAGGCCGCCACNATGGCTGGAAANCTCTCACCNAANAACAGAAACNGNTGGCTCGCNNTNTTTGCACTCTCNGGCTATCTTGGTCAGGCTGTAGGCCCTGNTTACGGAGGATCGATTTCTGATCANTTTGGCTTACAGGGACTAACNAACAATTTCTATTGGTGCCTGCCTGCCTTAACCATCGTAGGGNTCTTCCTGCATTGGTTTTCATCTAAACAGNCTAACGCTCCGTCNGAATTNCCCGAAACCAACCAACCAACCGTGTACCGCCCTGCTCCTAANGGCCAGATGGTTCTACTGTTNGTTGGTGGTGTTTTCCGAGTGATGCCNGCNTTGGGNATTCCCATTGTCATGTCCTATATCCTGATCGGTGAAAGTGACACGATTAANGGNACGGTAGCAAGTTACTTCATGGCTGGATTAGGAATCGGGGGTATTGCCTGTGCATTNGGCTTTGGCAGCAAACGACAGCGACTTACACTGTGGCTCCCCGCGCTGCTTACTACAGTGCCNGTCGCGATGATTGGTTACGCCAGTATCGAGCCCTGGTTCCATCTATTTGGTAATATTCCATTTGGCGAACTATTTGTACTCGCTCTGATTTCCGGCGTGCTGCAAGGAGTCGCGATGCCCATCTTTATTAGCTANGCGCAACAGATCATGCCGGCGGGACAACGTTTTGCGAGTTCCTTGACGATGGGCGTCACCTGGGGAACTGGCACCCTCATATTTTATGGGGCGATGGCCTTTTTCAACTGGCTTGAAAACCTACAGGGTATCTTTTGGTTCTTCTCGGCAGGCTGTATTGTTTGTGCAATCTGCAGCTATTTATTGCGACCGATTTCGGACTACGAGTTTTCCTCTGACTAAGTGAAATTTCTCTTTATCTGATTGTCGNCACCTCCCACCACTCGGATGGCTTCCACCATCGTGGCAGGATTCTTCCGATCTATCACCGTGCAACCATCCACGATACATCGAGTACACTCACGCAGTTCAATTCCACAATGCAACGGGTCCAATACCTGACAGTGCCCAATGGTCATATCATTGCAATTCTCAAGAGTGATCCCCGCGCCTCGCNNNGGNGTNCCNTAACATAANTGTTCNGANTGCAGACCTGTTAGAACTCCTGCCGAGCATTCNACAAACTTGAGACCATCTCGTTTGGCTGCCTTGTCATCACTTCTCCAAACAAACGTGTTGCTACCCACTGTAAATCCATGACAACGTTCAAAGTAGAGAGAGAGGTCTTGAGAATCATAAATGGTATTGCCNGTCACNGTAATTCGGCCACCATCACGNATATCAATTCCTCGAGTCTGGCTGCCTAATACGTTCCCTGTAATTGCAACCAGACGATTAGAATACTGATCTGCCTTGCCATTGCCCCAGATACGAACATTCGACCCACCCGGCTGAATCGTTGCCTGAATCGTATTGCTTGCAATCGTCACTTCCGAAATAACTCCGTTGCGGGCATCAAACCAAATTTCGGCGCCTAATGGCCCCTCTCCTTCATCTACTCCGGGTGAATTNTTGTATTCGATGTCGTTACCTGTGATTTGCAGATTATGAACATCGCCATCGAGAGACTTAATCCCCGACTTACCATTCCAGGAGATATGATTTCCATGGACAATAATTTGATGTAAATTGCATCNGTCAAAATACAATCCATGGTGAGAATTATTGAGCAGATGGCTATCAGACAAAATGAAATCGCGATTTCGTTCTACCAAATGAATCCCATATTTACACTCTCGCACTAAGACACGACTAATGACCGTCTTAGTCGTCTTCCTCAATTCGATACCCACTGCTTCCGGATGTTTACCAAGGATCTCAAACCCCTCCAGAATNGGCATTCTTTCNTTCTCCCATGTCGACGCCTGNTAAGTGGNCGGCGAAGCGGTGCCATTATGATTACCAACGACTCGAACCGCTGGGCCGGCTCCCTCCATCACAATNCGTGATGCACCACTGCGTCCGGAGATTCCTCCATAGCCGTTTTCCACTGTATTGATGANCAGTGGCTGNGTAATCCTNTACGTNCCCTTTTCCAGCTCCAGAATTCCNTCCCCTGCATCCANTGCATGCTGTAAGGCTTGAGTATCGTCCGCTTTGCCATCNCCGACAGCACCAAAATGATAAACACTCATTGAACTNTTCCAATCGTTTGCGATTACATATTCGACAGTAGATAATCGATCCTATCCGGACCGAAGCCGCTTCTGAGAACATCCACTGAATCTGGCATTCATTGTCCTCCATCTCAACTGGAAATGCGACTAATCACGACTTTTAGGATTTTAGAATTCGACTGAAGTTGGCGAAGAGTNATGGAAACCAAACGTCTGATAATCTAACTGTCGAATCGAATCGCCTTGAACGCTTTTACCTGTTCGGTCAACGCTGTTTCGACCGGTAAACGCTCCATGGANCTGGCACCATAAAATCCATGCACATGATTCGTTCGACTAAGAACAAACTGCGCGTCTTCCGGCATAGCAATGGGACCGCCGTGACAAAGTACGATGACATCGTCGCGCACACCACGAGCAGCATCGGCAATTTCCTGAACCTTGACAACGCTCTGCTCCAACGTGAACGCGGTTTCAGCCCCAATCGTCCCTTTCGTAGTTAGTCCCATATGCGCAACAATCACGTCTGCACCGGCATCAGCCATGCGTTCAGCTTCTTCCGTGTTGAATGCATAGGGAGTCGTCAGCAAATCCTTTTGCCTGGCTATTCGCACAAGTTCAACTTCTCGATCGTATCCCATCCCGGTTTCTTCTAGATTTGCNCGAAAGCTGCCATCAATGAGCCCTACNGTNGGGAAGTTTTGTATGCCNGCAAATCCAATCGCTTGGACTTCNTTTAGGAANAGATCCATTTGNCGAAACGGATCCGAAGCACAGACTCCAGCTAATACNGGCGTGTCTTTGACAATCGTCAGAACTTCTCCTGCCATGTCCATCACAATTTGATTAGCATCGCCATATGGCATGAGCCCCGCCAGCGAACCACGACCAGCCATCCGATAACGGCCGGAGTTATAAATGATAATCAGATCGATCCCCCCGACCTCTTCAAACTTTGCACTAATTCCTGTCCCCGCTCCCCCACCGATGATGGGGACGCCGGNAGCCAGACGTTCTCGAAGTCTGGCCAGTGTTTGCTCTCGTGTAAAACTCATCGTCGTTTCATTTCTAAAAGAATTTCCACCGCCCTTTGCGAAAAAGCCGGATCGTTGATATTGGCTTCTATTTCGAAGACTGGAATCTCCGGATTTACATTTCTTTTNATGGAAGTAAACAAAGCCTGATCTGCTTCTCTATCACAAAAAACCTCACCGTCGCCGTCCAGAATCGAAACCCCACCAAGTGGTAATAAGAACGCAATCGGGCCGATGGCCTGATTNGCCTTCTCAGCAAAGATTTGACCAAGCTGCCGATTTTCTTCCAAATTAGTTCTCATCAATGTGACAGAAGTATTCCAGTGGTAAAACAATCTACCATCATCAAGGAACTGCTGAGGAACCGTATCCGGAGCGTTAAAGTTCACCATATCAACACACCCCGGAACGATAAGATGAGGTATGCCCACACGACCGGCCGCTTCGAGTCGTGCGGTCCCGGCACTGAAAACACCGCCACAAAGCTCATCNGCCCATTCGGTGGTGGTAATATCTAAACAGGCGTCCACTAACCCCTGATCAATCAACGACTCCATGGTTTGGCCACCCGTTCCAACGGCATGAAAGACAAGCACTTCATATCCTGCAGCCTCAAGTAGATCCCGACAGGCATCAACACATGCCGTTGTATTGCCGAACATACTGGCGGCCACGATCGGTCGGTCGTCAATGGCTGGCGAAACTTCTGTTTGCAACATTCCGATCACTGCNCCAATCGCTCGAGTGTAGGTGACGCNGCTGATCCTGTTGACACCTGACACATCCGTAGCAGAAGGGAACAGAATAATATCACTCGTTCCTACGTAGTTCGATGTATCTCCGCTGGCAACTGTACAAACACAAACCTTGGGGACACCCAGCGGCAGACAACGCATGGCGGCAGTCACCATAGTCGATCCGCCAGACCCTCCCATTCCGAATATGGCATCAAATCGACCATCCGCGTACATCTTACCTGCCATCGCTTCGGCACCCTGGGCCATAGCAACCATTGCCTGCCCACGGTCACCCGTTTCCCGGATTTGTTCCAGCGAGATTCCTGCAGCTTCAGCAACCTCCGTTGCTTCAACATCAACCGGAAACAAGCTCGTGGTGCCCAATACACCGATGTTGACTGTGATAACCTCTAATCCGTTGGCTAAAACAANATCACGCACAAAGGCATATTCCGGCCCTTTTGAATCAAAGGCGCCGATTAANAATACTTTCTTGGCCATCTTATTTATTTAATAACCCACGTTCCCGCATCCACTGCTCACATCGAGTGGGCCAGCGATGACTATTCGAATCTGTCACTCGCAATCCATAACCATGTCCACCGGTTTCTGTGATATGCATTTCAGCCGGGACCCCGAGCCGTTTCAATGCCAACCACATGAGTACACTGCTTTCCGGTGTCACTCCGTCATTGTANGCATGTTGCATGAACATCGGTGGGGTTTGTTTGGTCACCTTGGCTTCCGGCACCAGCTTACCGTCAGCCGTCGTCAGATAGGCCGGATAAATTAGAATTGTAAAATCTGGACGACTGCTAACCTCATCAATCTCATCGATCATCTCATAGTGACGTTTATCGAAGTGCATTGAGGTCATTGCGGCCAGATTCCCACCCGCTGAAAAACCCAGAATTCCTATACGNGCCGGATTAATTTTCCACTGCTTCGCATGAGCCCGAACATAACTCATTGTTCGCTGTGCATCCTGGAGCGGAGCATGATAAGGAGGCAGNCCTTTTCGACGAGGGACTCGATACTTTAGCAGTACGGCATTCACACCAAGCGAATTTAACCAATCACAGACTTCGGTGCCCTCCAAATCCCAGGCCAGGATGTTGTATCCGCCACCGGGACAAACAACAACCGTTGTACCTGTATTGTTCTGCTTTGCCGGATAAAACTGGAGTGTCGGAACGGTAACATTGGAAATTCTCAATACCTGCTTTTGCCCCGGTTTACTTGGCGTGGCTGTTTCTGCACCAAGATCACCTTTTTCTCCTGGGGCCCCATCTGGCCAAACCTTNATCGGCTTCTCTGTAGCCACAGCNNCTGTACNGAACATCAATAAANNTAAAAACNATAGATTCCGAAGNTGCATATAACTTTCTTTCATATCAATACTGGCTGATGTNATGAGATAAACTTNNCTTTTNTCNTANGNGGNNCNTAGATTTTCCAAGCAANGAGTGTTTGTAACAGGGATATTATAAGANGGTANCAAAGTTGTTTCATCNATANTANNACNGATTCANCNGAAGACTCATGATTATCAATTTCGNAATGATCCTTGGAAAAGTCCTTCGCAAGTTNNCCCACAGGTTGATNAANANGTACTANCCNAAAGTNCAAATCACGGGCGCTGAACAAATTCCNTCCGACGGGCCNATNCTNTTTTGTGCNAANCATCCNAANTCNTTAATTGATCCCNTACTCATTGGGATTACNGCNAAGCGNCCNGTNAGTTTNATGGCCAAGGCACCATTATTTAAGACCCCNATTCTGGGCTCTATCATGNATGCCCTGGGAATGNTCCCCGCCTATCGNGGGCGNGATGACTCCAGNCAGNTAAANAANAANCAAAAAAGNCTCGACCGNGTAATTAAAGGGCTGATGTCNGGAAGAGCNATGGGNATTTTCCCNGAAGGTGTNTCATCAGACNTACGACAANTGGGGNTAGTNAGAGGAGGAGCTTCGCGAATCGCTCTGGGNGCCTTCGAAGGNGGCGTGGAAAACCTCGTNATTGTTCCTCTCGGCATTAACTACGAACGCAAAGAAAGACTGGGAAGTAAAGTCTGGATCAATGTCGGTGAACCGATCCTGATGAAGGAATTCACACAAGAGAATCGATCCGACGANGAAAAGGCGATTACAGCTGACAAAGTTTTACGTCGAAAGCTGACACAACNAATCGAANCNAATCTNAAGNCAGTCATTGTCCATCTGGATAACGCTGAATGGGATCCACTACTGGATGATTTGGAAACNCTNGTNGAACACTCTCGNCACAAAGCATCNNTNAAAGTGCCNAANCTGATGCGNCGNAANCGTATCGCCGATGCNCTGAATTATTTCTATCGGGAAGAAACAGAAGCCGGCACGGAAGTGGTGTCCCAAATTCAAAATTACCATCATAAAGTAAGGGCTGCAGGACTGATCATCGACGATCCAATTCTGCAGCGTAGTACGCTAAAGACTACCTTCACAATTCTCTGGAAATTAATGCACTTGGTCGTCTGGTTCATCCCGGCACTTCTGGGTACGCTCGGAAATATTGTACCCTTTGTGATCACAAGAGCCATTGCTAGCAAAGTGCAGCAGGAAGGCCTGAAGACAACTGCGTTGGCTCGTATCGGAGTTGGCCTACCCATCTATTTGCTGTGGTATGCTTTGATCGCCTATACAGTTTGGATGGAGACTGCCCAGCCGGTTCTGATCACCGTTACAAACTTTCTGCTGCTATTGTCGGGAACAATCTCATTAAAGTACTGGCCGTACTGTGTGAAAACAATGGTCCATCTAGGACATCAACTAAGAGCCTGCCTGAAGAAAGGTAGGCTGAAAAAGCTTCGGGCGGAACTGATGGAGATTAGGGAAACGCTCGTTCAATATGCCGAACGTTACGCCGAGTTAGTTCCCCGGCCAAACCCGCCATCCATTAGACCGATGATAATGCTCTTTGCTTCCACCCTCAGTTCTCTGACCTTGCTTTCAGTTGCTTTTATCTTCTATCTGCTGTTAAACATTACTCTTCATCCTGAAATCAATCGCGAGCTAGACGTTCTTCGTGGGATCCACGTTGAATTAAACGAAGAAAATGTTACGAAGGCCGAAGAAACCGTCATGCGAATCAATGACGAAGCAAAACGGACTCATGAAACAAGTGTGGAGTTGCTAGCCCAATACGATGCCGGTGACTTCAGATTAGAAAATCAAAACAGCCGCCACGAAGTCAGTGCCCTACTGCATAACTTTTATCAGGCCCGTGACGAACTGCTCAAAATCGGTATCGTTTATACCCCCGATAGCTCCAAGCAGGAGCATCGCTCTCCCGAAATATCTCAAAAACGATTAATCCAATTGTCTACCGCTGCTATGTTACTGCGGCATCAGATGTCATTGCAGTTTGCAACAACCTATCTCAATGATAAGGAGCTCGCTAAGTATCTTAATCAGCCTGATGATACTTACGGTATTCCTGAAGGACTAGTTCGTCAGGTTAATGAAGAACTCAATGCTAGACGTTACACAGAACTGATCGCCAAGATGTTGGGAGACCACTCTCAAGAAGGCGGCGAGCATGTAGCTAATAAATCAAGACATTCAGAAGGGTTGCGTTCTATCATTGAGCGGGCTAGCGAGGTTATTAGAAAGATTGATTCGGAAGATTCCGATCCACTACATGGCAAGGTTCACTCGGCCATTAGCACCGCGATGAGAAAGGGCGTGAATACCTATCTTCAGCTTCAACAAATTGTGGCGACTGAAATCGGAGATTTTCGTATTAAAAACACGCAAGACATTAAAGAACATCACATCTCTGAAGAGAAAGTTAAGGGATTTCATAACGAATTAAAACCTGGAGATATCCTGATTGAACGACGGGATTGGTATTCTTCCAATGCGTTTCTTCCTGGTTATTGGCCTCACGGAGCACTTTACGTAGGCACACCTGAAGATTGGAAAAAAGCCGGCATCCTAGATGAGGTTATCAAAGAACTGGAAATACTAGTCGAACTTGAAGCCAGCAATGAAACGGACGCCACTCAAGCTAAAGAGAATGGTAAGACCCATGTTCAAGAAATGCGGGAGCTCATCAGGAAACTCCATAAAGGGGAAACCAAGAAACTAAACGAGAAGCAAATTATCGAAGCGGTCAGTGAGGGCGTCATTCACAACACCATAGAGCATAGCGTTGGCGGGGCTTCCTCTGTCTTCGCCCTTCGCCCCAAAGATCTCATGCCTGGAGAACGAGAAAAAGCTATCGCTCAGGCTTTCTTCTATATCGGACGTCCCTATGACTTCGATTTCGATTTTGATACTCCAAACACCCTCGTCTGTACTGAAGTTGTCTACCGAAGCTATGGTGGAAATAGTGACGAGGCAACGCTTAAATTCCCCCTCGTGACTCTCATGGGGAGGCGAACCTTACCTGCACATCAACTCGCAATGCAATTCGTCGAAGAGGTTGAGGCTGGCAAATCACAATACGAACTGATTGCCTGGTTGGATCACGATCGTATTAATCAAACGGCTGATCTTTTAAAATACAACGGGGATCATTCCGGTAAGAAGTTTGAACGATTTAAAGACACGCTCACACGATCAAGTATCACCTTCGTCATGGAATACAAAAAACANGGTCTTTCTGCCCTCGTCAGCAATCAAGTTCTCTACTTGTTCTATCTCTCGGTTATCACNGCCTTTTGCTATGCCATTGCAAAATTTGTATTCTTTCTTCGTCTAACTTCAGAATCACCGATGCCGACTCATCCTCCATACATTACTGAAACATCTTAATCTCATGGACTATTCCAACCTGCGTGTCGATGGACACACTCACATTTTCTGCTGGGGGGAAAATCCTAAAGAGGGATTTCTCTCGCGAAGCACTCAGAAATCTATCATTTCAAAACTTCTGCTACGGCTATCCGGCATTANAAAAGAACGTGGAGATACAATCTCTGAAAAGATCTACAACCGATTATTCAAAGATCTGGAGTCCACTGAATTAGATTACATCGTGTTGTTCGCTCAGGATGCCATCTATAAAGGTGGAGCGGAAATCGACTATGAACGAACTCATTTTTATGTTTCCAACGACTACGTATTGGAACTAGCAAAACGCTCTGAAAAAATTATCCCCTGCACAAGCATCAATCCGATGCGAAATGACTCCATCCAGGAGCTCGATCGAGTACGTGCTGCTGGTTGTAAGTTGGTAAAGATTCATACCGCCATTCAGGGTGTGAGTCCTGATCTACCAGAGTTTGAAGAGTTTTACCGGCATGCGGCAGAAATCGGAATCACACTAATATTCCACACGGGATATGAACACTCTTGCCAAGTTGTTTCCCAAAAGTTTACCGACCCTANAAAGCTATCCCGAGCATTAGATCAGGGAGGCAATATNATTGCCGCTCACTGTGGGACATGTGCATTCTGGGACAAGGAAGATTACTATCCACACTTTATCGAAATGATGCATCAGTACGANAATCTCTATGGTGATACCGCCGTGATGGCTGGTTTTGTACGGCTCAAGGCATGTGGCAAACTGGCNGCGGAACCTAAGTCGGTCACCAGTCGCATCATNCACGGAAGTGATTATCCGATTCCACCAAGTCGCATTCCTCATCGCAAACACGTGGGGCTNTTTCCTAAATATCGTAAGAACTTGCTCGACTTAGACTTAAACATCAAGCGAGCTTACAACTACGGGCCTCGCTACGAAAATCTAATCNTGGANCTGATTGACTTTNAAGNATANAAAAGGCCCCNCAGAATACTGCAGGGCCTNGTANCAATCTTCACTAAGTCAAAATCAATGANTAAATAGCCTCGTCTCCCATTTCACCGGTACGAATACGGATCGATTCAGTGATATCCGAAACAAATATCTTGCCATCCCCAACGTTGCCTGTTTGAGCAGCTTGCAGAACCGCATCTATCGCTTCCTGAAGTTTCCCATCGGCCAGAATGATCTCCAGTTTTGCTTTGGGCACAAAATCGACGGCATACTCAGTACCCCGATACATCTCTGTGTGCCCCTTCTGTCGACCGAATCCCCGTACCTCNACAACCGTCATCCCTTCGATACCAGCCTCNACAAGNGCCGATTTGACATCGTCNAGTTTNTGAGTACGGATAATAGCTTCNACTTTNTTCATGTTCGCTCTCCTGTATTTGAAAAGCAGAAATTGTTCGGCAGACAATTCTGCCGAACATCCTCTGATAATTATTCGCTTCAAGTCGGCTTAAAGCCAGATATAACCTTCTTCACCGTGTTCACTAAGATCCAGTCCGCGAGTTTCCGCATCTTCNTCNACNCGTAANCCCATCGTCTTCTCCAACAATTTCAAGATGATTAGTGAGANCACGGCNGCATAAACAACCGTCACGATAACGCTAACTAACTGGCCANCAATCGCGTNNAAATTACCGTCAATAGCACCAAGAGCCTCAGTNGCGCCCGTTACCTGCTGGGTGGCAAACACGCCTGTCAGGACAGCACCAATCGTACCACCAATCCCGTGTACACCAAAAGCATCTAAGGAATCGTCGTAACCAAGTTTGGATTTCATAGCCGTGACAGCAAAGAAACATAACGCACCGGCGATGAATCCCATTAGCAGTGCCGGCATTGGCTGGACAAATCCGGCAGCNGGCGTGATACAAACCAANCCNGCNACNGCACCNGAAGCNGCACCCAACGCCGTNGGTTTTTTATGCACCGCCCATTCGAATAGGGTCCANCCAANAACACCAGCTGCTGCTGAAAGATGAGTTACTGCAAATGCCATCGTAGCCCCATCGTTGGAAGCCACCGCACTACCAGCATTAAACCCAAACCAACCAACCCAGAGCATCGCCGCACCAAGGACCGTATAAGTCAGGTTGTGCGGAGGCATGGGCTCTGNNCCAAATCCCATTCGTTTGCCGATCAGGATACAAGCAACTAAGGCNGAGACACCGGAACTAATATGAACCACATTTCCACCGGCAAAATCCAAACCACCGCCGGCCCATGCTCCATCTACACCGTGCGCGATGATTCCTCCATCCCAAACCCAGTGACAAATTGGACAATAAACCAAAAGTCCCCATAAGACTGAAAAAACGGCCATCGTACTAAACTTCATGCGTTCTGCGAATGCGCCACAAATCAACGCTGGCGTGATAATAAAGAACATACCCTGGAAAATAGCAAACGTCAGATCGGATACGTCCAATCCCAGTTCGTAGCTAAGTGCTCCGCCCTCCATCGTCAGACCTTGCATAAATAGAAACTCACCATTACCAATAAATTTGTTTTCCATGCCGTCGCCACCAAATGCCAGACTAAATCCGCACACCGCCCAAACAACACTCATCAAACCCATCAGGAATAAACACTGCATCAAAACCGAAACGACATTCTTTTTACGAACTAAACCGCCATAGAAAAGAGCCAAACCCGGAGCGGTCATAAAAAGAACCAGTGCACAGCAAACCAACATCCAGCCGTTATGGCCTGCATTAGCAGCCGCTGCAACCGCTTGCTTTAGATCCAATATCTGCTGTGCTTCGTGATCGAGTTCTTCAGGACTCTGATCTTCTACCTCATAAGCCTCTTCAGTCGAGACATTTTCCGACTCTCCTTCAGCCAGTTCCAAAGTTGGCTCACCTTCAGGCACGGCGTCCTGAGACCAACTTGTTAGTGGTAAACCCACCAAAACAATGACGCATAAAAATACATACCCATACTTCAAATAAGACATCACAAGTGTTCCTCAAATATCAATAAACAACTAATGAGTAATTAGCTTCACAATTAACTATCTTGCAGTAATAGATTTACCCCGACTGCGATCAGGGCCGCCTTGTAGATAAATCAATTGTCATCACTGAACGATGTGGGGACGATTTATCCGTCTGCTATTGTATCAAACTTGGAGGAACAGAGAGGACGGGAGAATCGCTACCTCTAAAGAATTGTCCGATCGTTGCTACGCTTGTCTTTGACAACACCGCCGCTATGAAGGACACCGGCAATGGCTCGGTCACGCCAGGGTCCCGGTGCGTCATAGAATGAACCATCGAATACGATCTCATTCACCATAACCGTTGCCTTATGTAATGGTAACTTGTTGACAATCGCCCCATCTGGCCGGACAACAAAGCTTCCCCATCTGGATGGATAAGCCGTGCTGTTATTTGCCGAAATCCAGAAATGATTCTCCGCGGCGCGACAAGCCATTGTCGAGGGAACAATTGTTTTCCAGATATTGTATTGCTGATCTTCAACAACGGTGGTTCGAGCATTATGAAAAGACTGTAACAACAACTGAACTCCAGCTTGTTTTAGTTCGCGGTACAACTCCGGAAATCGATAGTCGTAACAGATCAAGACACCACATTTCAACCCATCCACCTCAAAAGTGGTCATATGATTTCCCGGCGAATAATGGATCAAATCCAATGTCGGATTTTTCCCGTCGATACCCGTACAAAACCGCTTGTCATATCTCTCGACAATGGCACCCTGATCATCAATGACATAAATGCAATTGTGGGGCTTATGCTTTCCTGACAGCTGATGGGTGGATCCCAACACGACCCATACGCCCAAATTCTTTGCCCATTGCATAATGTCACGTGTTGCCGATTTCAGCTGGTCCCAATTCAATGATTGGATCGAATCG
>PAJC01000088.1 GCA_002705165.1 Planctomycetaceae bacterium
CATCCTTGGATTTGGCTACTCTTTATTCTTTCGCTACGAGGGGATGTGGGGAGACTTCACCGTAAGACTAGCGCCACGTTGGCAGCCGACATCTGAGTCACTTCTCCTAAATCGGGAAGCCGAAGAGGAAGATGCCATGCCCCTCGCTCGTCGACTCCAATCTTTGGAGCAGATATCATGGCCAGGGTTTAGAGGGGAAGCACGTCGGGGAATTGCTACCACAAGCAAACTGGATACCGATTGGGTAAAACATCCACCGAAAGAACAATGGCGTATCAAGATAGGCCCGGGGTGGTCTTCCTTTGCCGTCGCCGGAGAATTACTTTTTACGCAGGAACAACGTGGAGAGAATGAATGTGTCACCTGCTACAACGCACGCTCCGGTAAGGAAATCTGGATCCACATGGAACAAACCCGTTTGGATGATCCTCTGGGGGGGCCCGGCCCCAGAGCAACTCCTACGCTTTACCAAGGGCGTCTCTATACACTGGGTTCAACGGGCATTCTTTTATGCTTAAACCCAGTTAATGGTGAAATAATCTGGAAAGTGGATATTCCAAAAGAAGCCGGTCGCAGCGTACCGATGTGGGGTTTTTGTGCATCACCACTGACGCTGGGAGAACATGTCATCGTTCACGCGAGTGAATCCGGAGAAAAGGATGTCTTCGGGTACAAGGCNTCCAATGGAGAACTNGCCTGGACGGCAGCGGCAGGAGNACACTCCTATAGTTCACCACAACAGATGAATTTCAATGATGATCAGCAAGTGGCCATTCTTCATGATGAAGGACTGACCCTCCTTNATCCCACCACAGGNACGATTCTCGTGGAACATGCATGGCCTCATAGTGGATATCGTGCATTGCAACCATGCGTAGTCGGAGAGAGACAAATTGTTCTTCCTACAGGGATGGGTACGGGAACACGACTGTTAGAAATAGATGTGGAATCTGACAATTGGAATGTCAAAGAGATCTGGACCAGCAAAAATCTTAAATCTGACTTTAATGATTTGCTGGTACACAAAGGGAATCTATACGGTTTTGACGACAGTATTTTTACNTGTATCGACNTGGCAACNGGTCGTCGGCAATGGAAGCGGGGACGATATGGTAAAGGCCAAAGTCTNCTGCTGCCGGAANATAACCTGATCATGGTATTGTCTGAACAAGGAGTAATCGTCGTTCTCAATACCGATTCCGAAACTCACGAGGAGTTGGCTTCCATTCAAATGCTGAATGGCAAAACTTGGAACCACCCGGTATTAGTTGGTAACAACTTGTATGTACGAAATTCCGAAGAAGCTGCCTGCTACCTGCTACCAACAAATAAANCTGACCGGCAGNNTTTGNCTGCCGAGNCNAATCAGCCTTAATCAAANAATTCTCCNAAGAACACGATGGCAGCTGCCACCNTACGACGTTCAGAGTCAGAACAGCAAGAGCTGGCATTACCCCAGAGCCTGCCCTGCATACGAATCNTCCCACTATTGGAGATTTGGCCGATCAGCCTTCCATTCTTGCGCANATTGCCATTCGATTGGACTTCCCCCANATAGGATCCTGACTTTCTTAAAGTGCCACTACTACTGATCGAACCGACTAATCGACCTGAAGCGCGAATATTCCCATTCGACTCAATACGTCCGACCAATCGTCCNGATTCTCGTACATTCCCACTACTGTCAACCGTGAGAAAAAGCGACCCGGATTTCCGAATGGTCATATCTGCGTTGACAATCGAACCCAANACTAACATCACTGCTACGGTGANAAGTAAACTNTTGTTTTTCATGAGAAGCCTCCTTNGCAATCTAAAGTCTGTTCCTAACCAACTGCAATTCTCATACCATGACTATTTCATACGGATAACAGGGCGATNAACGCTTCAACAATGTTGTCAGATTGATGAATCATCTTCCAAATTGAATACAAATCAGNCGTCTCAACCTAAAACGTTTTACCCTGCATGTTTTCGCGACATTCTTTGCGATTACGATCGAAGCGGTCTAGCTGTTCACGGAGCCATTGATTGGCTTCATCAATCAACTTCTTATCCTCCCCAGCACGTTCGANCCTCTTCTTNTGCTGCTCGCGGGCNCCCTTTTCAAAGCGATCTAACTCTGCAAACCGGGCTTGATAAACATCCTGAACATCCTCAGCCTCGATCTCTTCCAGATACTTATCCATCACTGCTTTTAGCTCANCAGCCTTCTGCGGCAAGTCTCCAATCAGATTCTGNTGCTCATAATAGTCAGTCGCAACATTGAACAATTTTTGTTCGCCCGTGAGATGATGNTCCATCAGTTTATAGTCCCCCAGGCGAATCACCGTTAGCGGCGGNGCAAAGTAACAAGGATAGTGATANACGAATCCTTCGACGACCCGNTCTACTTTTGCAGCATTCCCATACTCNAACACTGGACGTAAGCTACCGCCATCCAGATCCTCCGGCAACGCTTGTTGACTTTCAGAATAATCATGTAAGGTTGGCAACAAGTCCCATTGATTAATGGGCACATCACACTGCACGGCTTGCCGCACGCCAGGCCCGGCGACGACGAACGGTACTCGCAATCCACCTTCGTATAAATTGGCTTTTCCACCCCGTAACGTTCCATTTGGATTTAGGCCACCGCCGTTATCCGAAGTGAAGACAATGAAGGTATTCTCCGTCTGACCGGCCTTCTCAACAGCCCGCATAATCGCCCCCAAACCTTGATCTACTTCATCAACCATCGCAGCATACTGCAAACGCCAATGACTAATCTTACGACCGTCAGAAATTTGCNCCTCNGGCAAGTAATCTTCATCCTGGAGATACTTTCCACGCGGTAGATTACGATACTTTTCAATTAAATCTTTCCGCGCCGCATGCGGTACATGCACCGCATAATGAGACACCATCATGAAAAACGGATGCTTCCCACCATACTCNTCAATAAACTCNACCGAACGCTTCTGCAACGAAGCCATTCGCTTCGGATTATCCGCCGGTAACGGCTTACGATTCCCAATACTGTCATACTCTCCATGAAAATTGTCATTCGTGGCATTTCCGTCCATCTCATCCGTGAAGTCGTACCCAATGGTTTCCATCCGATCACCACTCATCCCCTTACCAAAATGCGCGGTCACATAATTCGGATCNGCAGCTTTTAANACATCAGCCATGGAGACTTCCTGTTCCCAGGAGAGTTCTTTCTGCAATGCCAGCACATCGTGCACAAAGGTATAACCTAAACGACCGGGAGTCTTTCCAAACTGGATGCTCTTCCGGGAGGGGGTACAAGTCGGAGCTGGGGCATAGGCATTGGAAAAGATCATCCCCCGCGCGGCTAATTTCTCCAGGTAAGGAGTCTGATTAAAATCACTCTTACTCTCGGGCTCACTGATCATCATCGGTACGGACGTATCAGCCCATCCCAAGTCGTCCACATAAACAATGATAAAATTTGGGGATTCTGCCGCACCAACCATCGTGCAACAAACCGTAAGTACAACAGCAAGTAACGTTTTCATAATTCAACAATTCATGGTTCGTGTAAATTCAGTAACCGGACAACCCTGCCGGGCTAACACAACTATTTATAAGACTAGCTCAACAGATCAGTGACGACCCGGCCAGGNGACAANGAAAACGGACGACCAGCTCGATCAAAAACATGAGTCTCTGGNCCAATGCCCANCAGATGATACATCGTTGCCGCTAAGTCCCAGGGAGCAATGGGGTCTGTTTTTGGAAAAGCCGCGTGCTGATCGCTCTCACCAACAACAACTCCTCGCTTCACTCCTCCTCCGGCTACAAGAACAGAATAAACATCGGGCCAGTGATCCCTCCCAGCATCTTTATTAATCTTAGGCGTCCTACCAAACTCGCCAAGTGCAATCACCAGCGTCGAGTCCAACATTCCGCGTGCATCCAAATCGGCAATGAAAGCTGATATCCCTTGGTCAAACGGAGGTAATAGGCGTTCCTTCATTGTCGGATAATTCTTGCTATGAGTATCCCATTGCTCACGATTGGAACGCGCCCAATTCACCGTGATNAGCGGTACCTCAGCTTCTACCAACCTACGAGCCAGAAGCATCGTCTGTCCAAACTTATGTCGGCCGTATTGATCTCGTAACTGCTCCGTTTCATTACCTAAATCAAAGGCCTGCCGACTCTTTCCAGATCCGAGCAAACCAAACGCACGCTGCTTCAAGTCCGTCATACCACGAATTTCGCCAAGTCTATCCACCGCCGGAAACCGTGGTTCCAGCCTGTTTAACAAATCGTACCGTTGATCAAATCTCGTACCACTAATCTCTACCGGCAAGGCTAGCTCGGCGACCGAAAAATCNAAGCCATTGGGATCCTGATCCACCCGAAACGGTTCAAACGCATGGCCAAGAAAACCTGCATTCTGTCCAGCCATTGGTGGACGATTCCCCTGATGCATCACAGGGCCCAAGACTGTTGCGCTGGGAACCGGACCTTGCGTCGGCTTCAAATGAGCCACCGCCGCTCCATACGTCGGAAAATCCTCTCGACGGGCCGGAGTATTCGTCCCGGGCAAAGGATGGGGATGTCCTGTCAAAGCTGTATAGGAAGCCGAGCCATGCTCAAAATCTGTATGAGACATGCTACGCACAATTGCTACTTTGTCCATCAGCTTACTCAGATACGGCAAATGCTCGCAAATTTGAGTACCGACCACATTCGTCGAAATCGGAGAGAACTCACCACGAATCTCAGCCGGAGCGTTGGGCTTCAGGTCGTAAGTATCCTGCTGTCCCTGCCCGCCAAACAGGAACACCACGACACATGACTTTGCCGTGCCGAAGTTACGTGGACGCTCGTGTTGTTCATCGCCTTTGGAAATCTCGGACATCGCACCGCCACCCAAGAAGCCTAAAGCTCCTGCAGAAATCCATTCTCGGCGGTTNATAGCAATATTCATCTTTGAGATCGGTTCATAAAGGGCTCGTAGCTAAAGCGATTGGCTAACTCTATTGTTGATAAAACAAAGTAACGCGGCAAACAACAAATGCAGAATTTGAAAATCACTTNGTNATAGATACNTTGGGGAGAGCTGCCTGTATCACTGCAATTCCTTCGGCATCAATTCGTGAATACTGTAATTGAAGTCTCTCCAATTTCTTCAAACCTGCCAACAACTCCACACTCTCGTTGGAGACTTTAGCTCCCACCAGACTCAACTGTCGGAGATTCGTAAACTCTTTGATTGTCTGCACTGCCTGATCTGTCAAAATAGGNCCGGCAAACCCCGTGTTATACAGCAAATAAAGCTCTTCAAGCTGGTGAAGCGGTGCGAGAGCCGTAATGCCTTTGTCTTTAATGCCCACAAGACTTAAGTCCAACACCCTGAGATCTGAAAGCTGCGCGATGGCCTGCATCCCTACATCTGTNACACGATTCCCATAAAGGCTCAATACTTCAAGCTTCCTCAAATGTGCCAAGTTGGCAACACCTTGATCNGTGATTTTTAGTTTTTCGAATGCCGTCTTTTTCAAAATCAGGCATCTTAANGAAGTCATCGTNACNANCTTCGACAANGCNANATCTGAGATATTCTCACAAACCTCAAGATCCAAAGAATGTAACGATGACAACTTCGTAATCGGATCTATCGATTCATTAGAAACGTCTGTTCCGGCCAACCGCAAAGCCCGCAAATCTTCGAGCTCTCCAACCAAGTCCAACACCTCCGATGACAAACCAGTACAAAACTGCAAGTCCAGACCTTTCAGATGACTTAGTTGTTTCAACTGCTGAATTTGACGTGCGTTCAAATTCAAACCCGACAGATCAACAACAAAGTCGTGAGATGCTTCCTCCAGTGTATTGATTACGTCCGGTGCAAATTCATCGGCGTCGTTTGGTTCCAACGATACAACTGGTATCATATCCACCATATTTGTATCTTTCTGATCAATTGCATAACTATAAAAGCGTGCAACATCAAATGTTGAGGAATGTCGTTGAAGCTGGCCAACACTACGGTGGTCAACACCTAGCTGATCAAGTCCCGATTTAATATCCTCCGTGAAACCACTTGCTATTTCCTCATTCATCTCGGTCACTGCCTCTCCATCATCTTTGAGATCGTGAACATAAAGAGAGTTCTGTTCTCTCAAAAACAGTCCGCCGTTAGCAATCACAGGATGTGACCAACTATCCCCTCCGGCGCCAGAAATCTGAAGCTTTCCCTGAGTGGAAAATCCATCTTTATCAGCTGCCAACAAGGCCACCACTCCGTTTTGATAGCGAAACACAAATCGGTTATCGGCGTAGATCACAGCCGCAGATCCGACACCAGGCCCACGACGCTTCCAATGAATCTCTCCACTTTCAAAGTCCACACAAGTAGGCAGGCCATTATTACTACCATGTCCTCCAAAGATTTTTCCATTGAGAGCAACCACGCCACCATGATGATTTTGAAACTGATTCCCAGCTAACCGATAGACTTCGTGAACATGGATCTCTCTTGCTCCGACAGGCTTTAACTGGAGCAAGACGCTACCGGAGTTATACCCGTTGGCAGAAAACACATAGTCATCCTGGATAACAGGGGTCGGAATATTAACGATATCTGCACAGATATCGTTGTAGCCCCAGAGATATCTTCCTCCACTACACTCGACACCGATCAGGCCGCGACCTACCAGCTGAACGTACATATCAATTTCACCAATCCGCGTTTTCATCATCGATGAAAACGCTGCTCCATCACCCCCTTTATCACCAACTGCTGGCGCGGCTGTCTTCCAAACCAACTCTCCAGTCGCTTTATTCAAGGCCACGATAATCGACTCGTCACCTCCGGGCGTACAAATCAGATACTTCCCGTCTATCAGTGGCGATTCGCCAAACCCTCGTCCAGACTGGAGCTTCCCACCATAGTCCGCAATGAAATCCACCTGCCATTGAATCTGTCCTGTCACAACATGCAGACAGGTAAGCTCTCCATCAGGATCTAAAGCATAGAGATAGTCACCATCAATCGTGGGCGTCGACATNGCGTGTCGTGAGGATTCACCNATTTTTGTTTTCCACAAGATCTCGCCGGTTTCTTCACTCAAGCCATAGGCAAAGATCGTACCTGCTTCATTGCCGATGGTATGTAGTCGGCTATTAGCAACCACCACACTGGCATACCCTTCCCCGAGCGAATCCGTTTGCCACTTCAAGGGNGGCCCGCCGGTTGGCCAGATCTGTAACAGACCGGTTTCCTTAGACTTGGCATCACGATTTGGCCCTCTCCANTGTGGCCAATCATCTGCTGTAACTGGTAGGGCAACCAGCGTNANAACCAAAACCGCTAAAGCATTTTTAAGTTGGTGGATATACATAGAGAATTCANGAAACAATCTAAGTTGNAANAGGTTCTTTTAGCCTAGCAGAACAATCGTAGCCTTCCAAAAACAGAAATNCCCTGCCCACAATGAATCCGCATCCNGTTTCCAGCTTATGAATAATAAAAACGATAGCTTCGCCTTNNTAAAAGCAACTGGAACCAGCNTTTCCTTACACGCCACATGCCAATTCATAGGCCATCCTCCTTGGCTTGCCATGCCCTAAGAATCAATCAGTACAAGAATGAATACGAACACCCCGAACGTCGTGAGATTGCGATATTTAATCGTGGCAACAATGTAGAGGAAGCGTTGGCTACAAAATGCTCTGGGTGACTCCTTCTATTTCATCAACCTAAGTATTGCGTCGCCTAAAGCCTCACCGACAAGCATGTANGTCTCCGCATTTTGGTTGTAGTGAAAGCCCTGATTTCGGGGTGAAATTGATTCATCCCGCCAGAAATCTCGTGTTTCAATTGTGTGAACGTTGCCTTTGAATTCTGGGTACTTACCNTTCACNCCACTTACGGCTAATTGCGCCTTCGCAACAGTCAACGCATTNCCTTCCATTTCCCAACCACCAAAACCAATCGTCGCGATCGCAAAGGGAGCTTGCGGAGCATCAAATTCGGTGCGTAGTGTTTTTATAAGATGAACTAAATTTTGTTCATAACGCTGAGCATGTACCAAGCTGCCCTGGTCTTTATGACCTTGCCACCAAACAAAACCTGCGACNTCAAACCCTCGTCCTTTCCATTGCGGAAAATTCTGCTCGAAATTTTCGAGGACTTTGTGAGCTTCACTAAAACAGTCGTCATACTGTTTACCGGCATACCAGTTAATAGGCTCTGGCGTGGAACCAATTTCCCAGCGCGCCGGGGAATCTTTATATCCTGCATACACAAATCCATCNTCTTCAAATCGTTGACTACCGGGGGGGAGAAAATCCCAAGCCAAAGAACGATTGCCCTGTGAAGCCTTAAGTAGGAGAACTGGCTCGTCATGATAATCACCCAGCTTGTGCCCAAAGCCAAGTTCCGGCCCGATACTNTTAGCACTTGCTCCACAACCAACCGACAGCCACTGATTCGCGCCTGCTGTAACAACTCCCTTATACCAGACGTCGTCCCGAGANCCCCAACCGCCGCGATCATTGAGCAAGTAAGGAAACTTGCCGTCCTGCCTCACGACGGTGGACAGCGTACCAGGAATATCAACACGAGCAATCCACCCCAGGCCATTTGCCTGAGCATTTAAGTAGATGATCTTAAATGGTACTTTTTTCCCTCCGGTTAACTTAATGGGGATAAATTCCGATTCACCTTCGGGCATTCTTACATGTACTGGCTTTCCATCCACTTCCATAAGATTTACAGTAGAACCGCCATAACCCGGTCTAAATTCATACACACCGCTATCTTCAACTGTTACAAACCCCCGTGCCACATGTGTACCCCCGCCTGGATAAGGAGTTGGATTCACTCCGCCAAAACTCTCCGGTTTGATTGTTNTTAATGGCTTGAGAGAATTGTAATCAGCACCGGAATTATATTCACCTTCGTAGACGGAGACTTCAATCTCCGTAAACTGGGTTCCCCATCGTGAACCTCCTCCCGTTACCTGCCCAATTCCGACCATATTCGACTGGCCCGAAAGGATATAAACCTTGACTGGTTTTTCGGCGGAGAAGCAAGTCATCGACATGACGAACGATGCTACAAAAGCAATTAGNAATTCAAGTTTTCGGTACACCGTTTATTCATTCCAGTCTAAATCGAGACAGCAAGCTATATATTCAATGTATTTATCGTGTCGGAACTATCTTACGGNANNGCANAGACCGTCATAGAAATCGCCCCTGATTCATCGCGCGATAGTGACGCGAGTAACTCTTCAGGATTTAACGAGGAATCTTCGGCATTACCCACCGCGGTAAAACGATGCTCTTCAGCAATGTATGTGTGTTTAAGAACAACGCCGTTAAGACGCCCTGTTAGCTTAACTTCACAACCCGCTTGAACGGCTTCTTCCAGCAACCCCGTCATGGCGAGCAATCCAGCCGTAGCATTCGCCTGCTCTGATGAAAGCGTAATTGTTTTACCTACAATCGCCGGTGTTTCCGTAGGAAATCCAAGCAGAAAGGATTCGAGAGATCTCTTATCCTGCGTGGATAACTCTTCAAAGCGGTGGTTATCACTAAGAAACTCAAACAATGTTTCCTTGGAGCCATCTGCNCCGAANCCGAAGCCGTTAACTCTTACATCTCCCTGAAACACCAATCGTTCATTTAACCCTCGCAATTGAGCCGCTTTGGTTGACTGTCCAATCAATCCACTAAAGCCAGCTGACCCGGAGCCGGAAACACGCTTATGGCAATCGACACATCTAAATTCNTTTTTNCCTTCACNAGCAATCGCCAATCGGGAATTAAAAATTTCTTCTCCCCGTTTGGATTCAGCCGTCTCAACGAATGGGTTGCTCCCAAAAAGAATGGTCTTCATATAATCAGCGAACAATTGCATATCTTCATCGGCCAACAATGCACCTCCCATAAGATTGGGAAACGTTCCATTGAACGCCGTTAGCCCGGGACGATCTGCCCTCCAATGGAAAATACGATCACCTGCCAGACCACGTAAGGTCTGAGTCATAAGCGGGCCTTTCATAGGATGTAAAGGATTCGCACTACCATCGTTAAATAAATCGCCGCCGGGGTCACCCAGATCCCAGGCAAGCCCGTCACGATCTGCATCGATATGACATGAAGCACAAGAGACAGTACCATTGCCTGACAATTTGGCGTCGAANAAATAGCCCCGCCCTTCGCGAACTTCTTGAGGCGTTGGATCCTGCATCTCCACTTCGTGTATTTGCCTGCCCTGTTCGAGATTCACCACGGAAATTGAATTGGAAAGTCGGTTGAGGACATAAAGGTTTTGCTCCTCAGGATGTAAAGCCAATGCCCGCGGGCCACGCTTGAAACGAGTATTCACATTCGCCCCGACACTGTCGCCAACATCAATATAGCTTTGAATTTCTCCTGACCCATCCAAGATGACAATACGATCTGTTCCAAAAGATGTAACAAATCCTTGAGAGCCATTTTGATTGAAAATAACATCGGTCGGCTGAGCTATCGCAGTCTCCAGAGCAGCCATATTAGGAACGACCGAATAGTCCAGGCCCTCATTCAAATCCAAAACTACCAAATCACTATCCTGTTTCGGCTTAAGGATTGTTATCCGATTATCAACAACATGTCCACGCAAGGCTGGCTCGAACCGCACAAGGTTCCGAGCTTCGGTATTCGTTACCCACAGGTCGCCGCTTTGAGGGTGCTGAGCCAGATTAAATAAAATGGTCCCCACGGTAGCGAACGATCGCGTCACATTTAATCGATTCGCGTCGATTTCCATCACATCATGGTCCGCAAGTTGAGGCTGATCTCGTTTCATCCAAAGCTTGTCATTCGTGCTGACAATAACACCTTGCTTGGGAGGAACTGGCAAATCCAAGTTGGTAACTTGGGGTGCATCCGGCGCCTGGTTATGACCAATCACTGTGGTTTGATTTCCCGAATGATGAATGGCAACCCAAACCTTTTCTCCGTCCTGACTTACCGCTAGCGACCGCGGATTATTTCCTGCGATAGCGATCTTACTAACCGTTTCCTGACTATCTGTATCAATCACGTAAACACAGCGTTCGGTCATTGAACTCACAAACGCTCGCTGTGCTTGTCCCGCAAAAACGATATCTCCGGGACGATCACCCACCTGGATGGTTGCTGAGACCACCCCCCGATCCAAATCCACCACACTGATCGAATCCGAAATATGGTTGAGCACCCAGACTTCACTCTCATTACGAATAGCCAACGAGATGGGCTCAATGCCAACGGGGATCTCCATTAGCAATTGGGGGGAATTTACTTGTTCCAGAGAGTATACCGCCAACAAATTGGCTGGTGTGTTCACCGCATATAACCGCCCACCGTCCGGAGAAATCTTCAGCGAATGCGATTGCGGACTTTCGTAATTCGCAAATGTCAATTCCGCCCGTAGAGGACTGACTAGTAATCCGTAACTGGCGGCAAGAATCAACAGGCGGCATCTAATGTTCATAGCGGCCTTCATCACTCCGATTGTGATCTAGCAATAAGAATCAAAGCTACAAGTTTATAACTATCTAACTTTACGAAAATCCCAATTCAGGTATGGCATGCCTTTGGCTGATGATGTCCACACAGACTGACCACCGGCGGTATAGGAAACAACTGCTTCCACGCGTGGAGGCAGATACAGGCCCTTG
>PAJC01000089.1 GCA_002705165.1 Planctomycetaceae bacterium
GGTAAAGGTACACGAGGAGACTGATTTTTATAACCTAATGCATCGAGGGCATCGGAAACGACTGCGGCGTACAATTTCTCCCGCATCATTTCGATTGTAATTTCCTGAGGTGCAGACATTGATTCTTCCTTTATTACCGTTGAGCGGCGTGCATGAGCCCACGCATATAACCATAAGCAAATAATCGTCCCAGTTGAGTGTAGCCCGGCTCACCTGCCTCTTCGCCAAAGAGCTGCGGTACATGATCAGGGCGAATAGGACCGTCAAATCCAACTTCATAGTATGCTTTCACGGCCGCTGCCATGTCTGTAGGGCCATTATCATGAAAGGTCTCGGTGAAGTTCTCTTTCGTGCCACGAATATCCCGAAAATGCACATAACGAATATGAGGTCCAAGCTCATAGATAGTTTCCGGAATCCGAGCTCCCATCTCCACAAAAGATCCCTGACAGAAACAGATGCCGTTACGCGCACTAGGAACCAACTCCACCAGGCGGCGAAATCCATCCACAGAATTCATAATCCGAGCACGCCCTAAAAACACTTCCAAAGGCGGGTCATCGGGGTGCATTGCCAGATCAATCTCCAACTCTTCAGCGACTGGAAGGACCTGCTCCAAAAAATACTTTAAGTTGTTCCAAAGCGCTTCAGCCGCTAATTCTTCATGCTTCAACGGCTTCGATGCATCATCTAACGAGACAGCCAAATCTATTTCATTCAGATTGAACTGGGTCACTTTAGCGCCAGCGCGATCTAAAACGTCCGTCTTGGTACGCACCCAATCCGTACCAGCCATGAAGTTATAGCAAAGCACGGGAATTTCTAGTTTTTTCATGATATTAAGAAGTGAGATGATTCCCTCAATCTCTTTATCACGACCTTCAGTACCACGAATGATATTCTCCATCGCGATAGCATCTTCCACCGCNNCNATATCCATTCCATAACTACGAATCCGTTCGACAGCNGGTTTCCANTCTTCCANNGNNGNGCCNTGATAACGAATCGTNANGCANTCNACTCCNGTTTGNGCAGCCANNGCAAGATTNTCTTCGGATANTGGNGTTAAGACGGANGCTAGTTTCATCNTTCTATNNNTNTGNTTCAGNTTCNGGTGNTANCNTTTGTTCNGNAGATAANTTTAATGCCGCAATNCAAGCTNCAGGNTCACTNCAGGAAAACACATATCGCTTCTGTTTTGNNCCCTTCATTACTTCNATGTGAACCCCGCTNCCNGACCAACANATGTANCCCCANCGTTTNGTTTTNAANCCNTAACGAATACCNAANCCNCCAAANTCTTTTATTCTGCACTCGGATGGATAAGCCTGCAGAATGTCCTGGCGAGTAAATNTATTACTCCAAAGTCCNCTACGATAACCAAATCGAATACCNAAATCACTTGCTTCTACTGAGTATTTACTGGTGGCTAAAAAAATCCACGACATCCCCCCAACCATCAGCGCTATGAACGCCAGAACAACCACGAGCCCCGTACCACTAAGCTCTTCTTGCCGAGGTTCCTCCACANTNNCCTTTAAAGGCTGCTCATCGATCAATCGCTTTTCCGCAGGAGGTGCTTCAACCTTGTTCAACATCTGGATTCCAACCGGAACAAGAATCACCGGCGTAATCAACATTAGATAAGACCACCAAGGAGTTTTAGATTCGGTATACACTTTCTTCATTCCAATACTTTACGAGCGGTTAGTAATGTCCATAAAACATGCTTCCACAAACAATCGACCTGTTGAAATTCTGCCTGCCTTAGCCAAGCTATCTGCTGGCCTACCGTGGCGTGATAGTCATGCTGCTGCTGATGTTCCATCCACATTTCCCATTCTTCAGCTGGAATTCCTTTCGAGTCCGCGAACAGCTTCCAGACTTCCATGTGTCGTCGATAGATTCCCGGAGTTTCACCACGGAACTGATCGACAAACGTAAACACCCCGTCGTGACGCAAACTAGCATACACATCATTGAACAAACGCTGCTTGGCCGGATCATCTACATGATGAATGGCAATAGATGATACAACCAAATCAAACTCAGCGTCCGGAAGATCAAGGCTGTGGAAGTCCTGTTGTAAATAACTAACCCGATCGGTCCCACACTGCCTACGGCAGACATCCAGTATCTCAGCCGACAAGTCCAGAGCTACGACTTCCGCTTCCGGAAAGGCTTCCAGAACCCTGAGCGTCAAATTACCAGTGCCACAACCCAGATCTAGGATCCGTAACGGCTGTAAATCATTAGGCACGTAGTCCACCATCGTCATCTGCATCTCGTCATATCGAGGAGCACAGCGATAAATGATATCGTTATACGACGACGCTAATTCGTCATAAAACTCTTCCGTTGAGCGTTCCGAAATCGGTTCAGCAGTCATCCTATCTTTTTATTACCGAATAAAGACGCCTTCGGTAATTCCCTTCCATTTATCAGTACGGAATGGTGTGGCTGGCAAGTGAGACCGGTTTTGTAAATTACAAATCGGGTTATTAGCCCATGCGTAACGAACGGATTCCGGTTCGAGCACTTCCTCGCTCCAGACTTCAACTTGATCTTTACCGATGATTCGAGCCTCTGCTTTGTGGAATTTCTTATCCGCCCCGGCAATCGTAAACCCAAGAACCTGACGGACATCATGAGTATCCAAACCACCACCCACGTGATCGAAAGTCACCGTCACGCGATCACCATTCACTTCGTGAGATTTATAAATGGGACTGCGATGCACAAGGGCTGAGTAACCATAATTCTGAGCTAATGCCCACCGGGCAAGTCGTTTGGCAACATCCTGTTTATTGCGTGGGTGAATATCGTGAGACTCACCCAGGTCCGTGATAATTGCTTCGCCTGTATTTGGAAGTTTGCTGAGCGTCATCGTTTGAGCTTCACGAAGTTCTGCCCAGTCAGCGTCCGTTGGTTCAGATGCTTCGTCTTTGAAATCAGCAAGGCTAACCCAGTAGAAGCTAAAGTCATCCTGCCCCCACGCCTCTCTCCAGGTTTTGATCATCAACGGAAACAATTCCTGATATTGTTTGGCTCGTGTTGCATTCGCTTCGCCCTGATACCAAATAGCTCCCTGAATTGGATAACCAATGATCGGGTTGAGTACACCCTGATAGAGATTAGCCGGGCGATGCTGACCGGCAAGTGGATTACGCGGACGGCGCGGATAAGGCGGATTCGGCTTCCCTGCAGCTTTGGCTGCCGCAGCTCGCTGCTTCCAATTGGCTACAGCCTTTTGAAATTTAGCTTCTACTGCCTCGGCATCGTATTCCTCAGCAAGCTGATCCCAATGCGCGAGCAGTTCGGTATGACCATGCTTTTGTAGAACGTCGCGTGGAATCCATGCTTCGCAAGCTGAACCACCCCAGGCATTGTCAATTAATCCAACAGGTACATTTAAAGTTTGATGCAACTGGCGACCAAAGAAATATCCAACCGCTGAGAACTGCAGCACCGTCTCAGGACTAACGGCTTCCCACTTTCCTTCAAAGTTTTCCTGGGCTTCCTGAGTCCCGACCTGAGGGACGGTAATCAGACGGATACGGGGAAATTTCGCAGCTAAAGCCTCCAATTGAGGATCATTGGCTGAGGCGACCGGCCACTGCATATTGGACTGACCTGAACACACCCAGACTTCCCCAACCAAAACATCACTGATCTTGATCGTCGAGCTTCCCTTAATGGTGATCTCGTGAGGCCCTGAGTTTGCCTTTAAGGCCGCCAGCGTAGCGATCCACTTTCCGTCAGCGGCGGCCGTTGCCGTCGCTGAGTTGCCTGCCATGGAAACGGTGACCGTCGTACCCGCCGTCTCTTTCCCCCAGACAACCACAGGTTTACCCTGTTGTACGACCATGTGGTTAGTAAACAAATTCGAAACGGATACCTCCGCCTGAAGTGCCGACAAACTTCCCAACAAACAGATCATCGAAAAGATTACTTTTCTCATTTAGAACACCTTATTTAGATTTCTGTAACACGCTTTACCAACCGCTTAGCGAGATTTGCTTTTACTTATTTAATTGTTAGACCGCTTCTCAGGATACCGAAAAGTTTCTTCGACATCCGGTGGGTAGAGGGAACGGTTTGTCGCATGAAAACCATACTTACACCAGCATCAGGAATGACACGGAACTCTGTATTGGCATAACCACCCCAGCCGTATTGTCCAAGTGGTTTGTCGGCCCCCGATATTTCTGCTGTTTCCACTGCAAATCCTAATCCAAACGACCTACCACCGCCGGGGACCACTTGATTCCTAAACATCTCTCTCAACGTTTCTGCTTTTAGAATNCGAGTGCCGTCGTGTTGCCCCCAACCAGCTAACATTTGTGCAAATTGACTATAGTCTCCGAGGGTACTCACTAGCCCACCGCCACCACTGTGGAACTCAAAGCCGTCACGGTAAGCGCTTTCACTCCACTTGTCGACGATCACCTGACGATCACCTTCCCAGGTATGACATGAAACAAATCGATCCAGCTTNTTCTTAGGAATATCAAAGAACGTATCTTTCATCTTGAGTGGTTTAAANACAGAACGCTTCATATATTTCTCNAGAGATTCTCCGGACCAAATTTCGATCAAGGNTCCGAGAATGTCTACNCTCAGGCCATAAGTCCATTTCTCACCGGGTTGATGCTGGAGAGGAATTTCCGCAAGTTGATCNGCTGCCTNGCGAATAGACATCTTAGGCGGGTACATCCCGTTGTGAGTNTAGAAGACACCGCGAGAGTGGTATTCCTTACCGAATGGGGTGCCCGAGGCGGGGCTATAGCTATAACCGGACGTGTGAGATAGCAAATCCCGCACGGTCACAGGACGCTCAGGTTCAAGACGAGTCATATTCCCGTCAACAACAACTCCGACTTTGACNTNCTTAAAAGACGGNATGTAGTTCGCCACGGGATCGTCCAGTTTGAACNTACCTTGTTCCCACAAAGTCATCGCCACAACAGACGTAATCGGCTTGCTCATCGAATAGATTCTCAGGAGAGAATCTACTTCAAATTCNAATTTATCTTCCGAGTCATGGTAACCCTGAACATCAAGGAGTACTTGCTTGCCATGGANATGAACGAGAATCATCCCACCTTCAATCTCCCCTGCTTTTGTGGCGCGGGCAATTTCATCCTTCACGGCCTGACTAGCCTTATCACTCAGTGTCGTGTCAGCCTGAGCACAAGTTGTTGCGAATACGAGCAGTACCGTTAGTAGTATTTTCTTCATCTTGATTCATCATTCCGGGGATGGGTCAGTTACTTCAATTTCGCTGGATCGATCTCGACATGTTTGACGGTCTGNCGTCGCCAGGTGTAGACCACATGAATTGTACCTTTATCATCCTGGATCACCGTAGGGTAAGAATATTCGCTTTGATCCCGTTCCAGTGTGAGTANTGGTTTCCAATTTTTTCCATCACGGGAGATTGCAACATTAAGCATATTGCGATTTCCCGGAAAAGGAGCCCGTCGAGTGGTGTGGTTGTAAATAAGGATCTGTCGACCATCCTGAAGGGTCGTGGCGTCCGTTCCAGCATTTGGATTTGGCAACGAGGTTGCCTCTGGCTCCGTCCAGGTTTTTCCTCCGTCGCGAGACCAGCTTTGTACAAGAACGCTCTCCTGAGTTCGACAAAGAACCTGCATCGAGCCATCTTCATACCGCAGGATACTTGGCTGGATAGCATTATATTTTTCTCCGTCATGAATCGGTCCAATGACTTCCCATGTCTTACCGCCATCACCTGAGCGTTCAAAGTGNACCCGCCAATTGTTGTGTTCGGTACTGGAAGGGCATAGAAGACTGCCGTCCGCCAATTCAATGGGTGGATTTTTGACAGGACCGATCAGGTGGCCGATCGCTTTATCTTTTCCAAGNTTCATTGGTTTGCTCCATGTCTTACCACCATCTTTGGAAGTCATTTTCATTCCCCACCATGACTGCGGTGTGGGGCCAACTTTATAGAAAAGGACAAGCGGACCGTTGGTTAATTGNAAAAGAACNGGGTTCCAGCANGGGTAACGGACTTCCTCCGATTCCACACCATTGACGATTTCAACGGGGCGTGTCCATTGACCATCGACTTTTCGGGCCACCCAGATTCCTACATCAGGATTCTTCTCATGAGTACCTCCGAACCAGGCTGCGACTAATCCAGTCGGNGTGTCTTCGATNGTGGACGCATGGCATTGCGGCGTTTGACGCCCTTCAAGAGGATAGATCAATTCCGCGGAAGTCAGCCCCTTCACACCGATGGGNGTAACCCTGTCAAAGACTGATTCNTCTGAGAATCCTGTNATGGTTNTAAGAAAGCAAATAATGAAGCTGGAGATTTGACGCATAAGACCTGACTAACATACCGCTAAATANATTTCGTAGATAAAGACTCTCCTTCTATCATAACGCTTTGGAATTCGTCAGTGTGTTATATTGAGANACATGNCCACTACCTCTCCACAAACGAGTCGACGGTTTGCTCATACCGAGTGGGGAACTGCACGCCGTNAAGCCGTGATNATTTTGTCTGCCACNATGCTGGTGGAGATCCTCCTGCAGTTAATTCCTGCTATTCAAAGTCTATTACTGAGTTCCGCAGCAACGGAGGAATCTCAGCTTAATCGCTGGGTTTACATCATGTTGCTGGCTGGCATCATGCAAATCGGACTACTCNTTTATATGCTGTTGTTTGTTGACTGGGTTACCTTGTGGGCAGCGACTCTGGGGAATCTGTTATTTATCGCAGCCTATGCCGGATTGTTTGCGATTCTAATCCTGTCCAAAGGACAAAATGAAATCATTTCTTATTTACAGTTGGACTTAGAGCAAAGCCCGGCGGGTAAGCAGGCTATGTGGTGTATGGTCTGCATGTTTATATTGATCGCTCAAAGTTTTTTTGCTGGACGTTATGCACGTCGGTGGAAACGCGATAAATAACTCATGGAATTCTGGCAACTTCTTCTGCTNTCGATTATTCAGGGGATCACTGAGTTTCTACCGGTCAGTTCATCCGGCCACCTCGTTGCCTTAGGGACTTTTCTCGGNCTGGAAAGCACCCAACTGGATGACGTAAACATTGCCCTACACTTTGGTACTCTTTTGGCAATTTGCAGTGTGTATTTCCAGCAAATCAAACAACTGTTCTCCAGCGACCGGAAATGGCTGACTTCCCTGGTGATTGGTTCCATTCCTGCCGGGGTAGTTGGTGTGACATTACAGATACTCGACTTCAACGAAACGCTTTACCAACCGGAAATCGCAGGAAGCATGCTCATTGTGACCGGATTATTGTTGTGGTTCGGCAAAGTAGAAGAAGAGTCCACCGAGAACGTAAAATCGTTCGTCTGTCCGAAGTCTGCATTGGCTATTGGTTTAATGCAGGCGTTTGCGATTTTGCCGGGAATAAGCCGTAGTGGGGTGACGATTGTTACTGCCAAGCGTATGGGATTGCCATCTGCCTTAGCGGCAAGGTTCTCTTTTTTGCTAGCAATCCCAATAATCGGGGGGGCTAGTGGAATAACTTTATATAAGTTGTTGCTTAATTCCGGTGAGAAGTCAGTGGAATTAGCGCCTCAACCGGGGACCAACTTGTACCTATTATTAATAGGGGTGATTGTCTCAGCGTTGATTGGATACTTCGCTTTACGCTGGTTACTCGGCATAATAGAGCGAGGAAATTTCCATCGGTTTGCCTTTTGGTGTATTCCTTTGGGTACCATATTGCTGATATATTCACTTTACGGCTGATTTTCAGCCAAACACTACACGGGGGCGAACTGGATTCGACCGGATAGTCTGAAGTGTAGGTGGCGTACCGAGGTTGGTCAGTTGGCCTCGTTAAAAGCTGACCGAATAATTTTAATTGCAGATAACAATCTTGCATTGGCTGCCTAAGTAAAGGTAACCCGGGCTGAAAGGTTTAGCTGGAGAGCTTTGACTGCCCGTTGAAAATCCAGATCGATGACTGTCATGCCCGACACGCAGTAATCTAAATTCCGTTTTGGGATCGCGTTTGGACAATCATGTTGAACGGAGTGTCCATTCATTAAATCAAAAGTTCGACTACGTACGTAGAAGCTTGCATGGAAATATTGCGGGACGCGGGTTCGATTCCCGCCGCCTCCACTAAGACGGGCCTCAAAACCCGTCTCGATTCAACAAAGCCCGTCAGTTACCGCTGGCGGGCTTTNNTCGTTTCGTACGCTTATTGCGGTGTTTGCGACCAATGGCGTTGCTTTCCACGGCCAAATCGCTTTTTTGTCTTTGTTGGTTTAGAATAAGAATCTCACCCCAAAGCCGATGCAATTTCAGTATCGCGATAAAGTAGATTCCAAAAGGTTNATTTCATGACGAGAGATATTGCCTTACTTTCCGTCATTCACGGGAACTCTCTCCGGGTCCAGAGGTGGACAGCACTGCTCGTAATCGTTGCGATGGGATGGGTTAACGATGGCTTGGCAATCGATAAATCTTCTCTCAGCTTTAATCGGGATATACGTCCGATACTTTCAGAGAACTGTTTTGCCTGTCATGGTCCCGACGCTCAACATCGAGAAGCCGATTTGCGGCTGGATGTGCAAAAGAACGCTTGGGGGGAATCCGCATCGGGACAGGCCGCGATCGTTCCAGGCGACGTCGAGGCAAGCGCGTTATGGCAGCGAATCATTGCCACCGATCCTGACGAAACCATGCCGCCGCCATCTACCCATAAAGTATTGACCACTGCCCAGAAACGATTGATTCGTCGCTGGATTGAATCGGGTGCCAACTATGAGAAGCATTGGGCCTTCATTCCTCCGGTCAGCGCCGAGGTGCGTTTGGGAGATGAGAATCCGATTGATTTCTTTATTCGTAAGCAACTCTCCGGCGCAAACAGCGACCTCTCTGGAGAGGCCGATCGTGAAACCCTTCTGCGACGTCTTTCATTTGATTTGAGCGGTCTCCCTCCAACACCTGAAGAACTCGACCATTTTCTCCAAGATTCGTCGAGGGGGGCTTATGAACGGCAAGTCGACCGCCTGCTTGGGTCCCCTCGTTATGGCGAGCAAATGGCAGCACACTGGCTTGACCTTGCACGTTACAGTGACAGCAACGGTTATCTCCAAGATGTCCTTCGAACGGGTTGGCCGTGGCGGGATTGGGTGATTCATGCCTTTAATCAGGACATGCCCTTCGATCAGTTTACCATTGAACAGTTGGCGGGTGATCTACTTCCCGATGCCCAACCTGATCAGGTGTTGGCGACGGCCTTTTTACGAAATCATCCCATTTCAGTCGAAGGCGGGACTTTAGCCACAGAGTACCTCAATCAATATGCCTCGGATCGAGTGGAGACCGTGGGAACGGTCTTTCTGGGGCTCACGCTCAATTGCTGCCGCTGTCACGACCACAAATTTGACGCGCTTCCACAGAGGGATTACTACAGTCTGCTTTCCTATTTCAATTCCAGCACCGAGGAACATAGGGGAGATAGTGGCACCGCGCCGGCCTATCGCCCTTTCATTGAAATCGATTCACCCCTTGAAACAGGCGGGCAGGTGGTCGGGGTGATGGTGATGGACGAAGCAGAAACTCCGAAGCCAACGTTTGTGTTGAAGCGAGGGCAGTACGATCAGCCCGACGACACTCAACCGGTCTCGCGTCGACCTCCGGATATTCTTGGAGCACCTCTGGAGGGAGAGCCGGTCGATCGTTTGGGTCTGGCTCGGTGGCTGGTTTCGAATCGGAATCCACTGCTGGCTCGTGTGACGGTGAACCGAATGTGGCAGAATATTTTCGGCAGGGGACTTGTGGAGTCCGTTGACGACTTTGGTGTGCAGGGGACCTACCCAAGTCATCCCGAATTGCTCGATTACCTTGCTGTGGAGTATCAGAAAACGTGGCGCACCAAGCAGCTGATACGGTTGATCGTTACCAGTCGAACGTACCGGCAAGCGTCAGCAACGCGTTCCGATTTATCGAAAGCCGATCCCGAGAACCGCCTGCTGGGGCATTTTCCTAGACGACGCTTAACGGCAGAACAGATTCGAGATGCCGCACTTTTCACTTCCGGATTGTTGGTGGAAAAATTGGGTGGAGCCCCGGTCCGGCCGTATCAACCTCCCGGTTTATGGAGCGAAAAGGCGAACCCCGGTTCGACCACGGGTATCTTTGTCCGCGGAAACGGTGATGACCTCTATCGTCGCAGTATTTACACATTTCACAAACGAAATAGTCCTCCCCCAACCATGAGCCTTTTCGACGCGCCGGAACGCAACAGCTGCAATGCCCAAAGGTTGCCCACCAACACACCCCTTCAAGCATTGGCAACATTGAACGATGAGCAGCACTTAGAATGTGCAAAAGTCCTGGCCTGGCGCACACTCAAGCTAGATGGAACCAAGAATGAGCGTCTTACGTCATTGTTTCGACGCGTCACTGGCCGCAAGCCATCTTCGAAGGATCTTGGGGTGTTGTCCGACGGTTTGTCTCGTTTTCAAGCTCGCTTTCAAGCGGCACCCGAGGATGCTTTGGCACTTCTCAAGCAGGGAGTCTATCCCGGCGATGGTACAACGACGTTGGTATCAGCGACCATTCCAGATGGTACAAAAACGGATGCGAACGGTTACGCTTACGTCACCATTGAGCCTCTGACTCTTGCCGCCAATACAGAATATTTAATTGGTGGCGAAGATACGAACGCGTTCTGGGATGCGGACATCTCTGGCGATCAAGGGGACGCATTCACGGCGAATCCAGCGGCAACCTTAGTGGCCTCGCGATATGCCAAAGGGTTTGGAAAGCCTACGCTGGAAGGTCACAATCACGCAGGGCGCTGGGCTGTGGGGAATGCAAAATTTCGAGCCGATCCGACGGCAGATTCCTCAAACACAACCGCCTTGTTTGACTTTACACCAAACCAAGTCGATGACCCAGGTGATCGCCGAGCCCCCCTTAGTTTTACGATTGGCAACCTGTTCAGGGTGGGAANTCGTGATATTGAGATTACAGAATTGGGCCTCCATGATGCCGATGGCGGCACTTTCAAAGGTGGAAAGGTTGGTTTGTGGGCGGTCACTGAGTCCTCAGCAGGGCCTGTCATTGACCCGGGTATGGACCCTGCAGAGCTGGCAGCATGGATGTTAATCGCCAGCACAGTTCTTAACCTTGATGAAGCCATTGTCCAGGATTGAAATCGCTATGGATCCATTGACCGATCGTTTACTGAACATCAACCGCCGAGCACTCCTCAAAGGAGCGGGCGGGTTGGGGCTGCTTGGAGGTCCTGCCCTTGGGCAATTGTTGGCCGGCAAGGACACTGTCACTCCTGTTCCTTCCCATTTTGCGCCCAAAGCCAAGCGAATTATCTACCTCTTCCAAGAGGGTGCACCATCGCAAATTGATACGTTTGACCATAAGCCGGGACTCAAAGATCTTTACAATAAAGACCTACCGCCCTCCGTGCGTGGTTCCCAGCGTCTGACGGGGATGACGGCCGGCCAATCACGTCTGCCGATCGCACCCTCGTCGTTCAATTTCACTCGCCATGCGAATCAGCAAGACGGTCTTTGGGTATCCGATTTACTGCATCGGACGGGCGAAATGGCCGGTGACCTGTGCGTGATCAAGTCGATGCATACCGAGCAGATTAATCACAGTCCCGCCGTGACGTATATGCAAACTGGCCACCAACTTCCGGGACGCCCATCGATGGGGGCATGGCTGTCCTACGGACTTGGAAGTGCCAATGAAAATCTGCCGAATTTTGTCGTGATGATCAGTCAGGGCCGAGGACAAATGCAGGCACTGTTTTCGCATTTGTGGGGCGCTGGCTTTCTACCGGGACAGCATCAAGGTGTTCAATTTCGGGCAGGTAAAGATCCTGTTCTGTTTCTCAATGACCCTCCCGGATTGAGTCGAGCCGACCGCCGAAAAATGCTCGATATGCTNGCCGATCTTAATGCCCGCCAGGCTGAGGTTGCCGGGGATACCGAAGTTCTAGCCCGCATCGAACAGTACGAAATGGCCTACCGAATGCAGGCCAGCGTTCCCGAGCTGACAGACTTTTCTGACGAATCGAAAGCAACCTTGGAAATGTACGGCCCGGATGTCAACAAGCCGGGAAGTTATGCTTTCAATTGCCTAATGGCACGTCGAATGGCGGAACGTAACGTTCGATTTATTCAGCTTTATCATCGCGGTTGGGATCACCACGGCAGTGTGATTCGCGATTTACCACTGCAATGCGAGGACATTGACCAACCTCAAGCGGCCTTGCTGAAAGATCTCAAGCAGCGCGGGATTCTTGACGAGACGTTGGTCGTTTGGGGGGGCGAGTTTGGTCGAACCGTTTACTGTCAGGGTAAACTGACACCGCAGCAATATGGCCGGGACCACCACCCTCGTTGCTTTTCTGTCTGGCTTGCGGGCGGGGGCATCAAGCCTGGAATCACCTACGGGAACAGTTGTGAATTCTCCTATAACATTGCCGAAAATCCAGTCACTGCTCATGACCTTCATGCCACGATCTTGCACTGCATGGGCATCGATCACGAGCAACTGACGTTTCGTTCCCGCGGTCTGGATTTTAAACTAACAGGAGTCGAGGAAGCGAATCCCATTCGGGATATTCTGGCCTGAAAAAGGGAGGGTAGGGCCTAGCTTTGAAAGAGCACATTTTACGTTTTCTAAACCAGAAATGACTCTTGAAACAGAACGCCAAAAGATTCCCGGATAAAGTTACGCCATCACCAAGCGGAAGGCGTCGGACAGTCAAGGCCTACCTATAGGCCTGCTGCCTGGATCGCCAGGCCGACCCGGCCAACCGTGTGATCCCTCGTCAAGAAATTCTCGAACTGCACCAAGAGTCTCGAAATCGCGTGAAGTATCTCAAACGGGGCATTCAACCTTTCTAGCTTAAGTTCAATNCCCTCGTTTCCTCGTCNTTGTTAGTNACGTCCGGTCTATTCAGAGCCATTTACCTTCTTGAGNTCNCGAGGGAATACTATCTCTGCCCAGACAGGTTTGTGATCAGANAAAGGCTTTTCTAGTTCGATGATGCCTCCGTCTTTTGCCTGGNCACCAGACAGATTGTTGTACAAAATATGATCGATCACACCGAGACTATTCTTGGGATCTTGGGCGTTGTAGGTAAACTCCTTGGAGAGATCCATCTTTAGATCGTTCCANGTCGGTCTAAATCCTGCCGCCTCGACCGTTTTCATNGCAGCGTCGCCAATCTTGTTGTTGTAATCCCCAACGACGATAACCCTCTCACTTGTCTCCTCAGGTAGAACCTTGGTCGCAAGNCTATGCGCATGGCCATCNTTGGCGCCCGACTTACAGATATGNANTGANTAAAATGCGAATGAAACNCCATCGATNTTAGTNACCGCTCTGACAACNGATGCGGGATTCCAACCGCGGCCCGTGAGTTGGTGCTCTTGAGCACCCTCTAACGGGGTCCTGCTGAGAATCGTTTTGTATTTGTCCTTGTGATTCGCCGAGGATATCTTGCCTACAAAACTGTATTTCATCCCCAACACCTTACCAACGCGAGTCGTCCAATCACCATCGGGAGCTTCGTCAAAACCGATGATATCCAACTTATATGGTTTGAACATCTCGCCAATTTGTTCAGGAGTCGCGCTTTTGCCGAACTCAACATTGTAAGAAGCAACACGAACCGTAATNGGCTTGTCAGATCCTGAAGTGGCTAGACNGAGTGTCGCTCCGCACATACAAGTCACAACAAGCGATAATAATTTAATCGCTTTCATTCTAAATCCCTCTCTTCGATAAATACTCTGTTCACGCTGGCCCTCCAGGGCCACAGGTAGCGGCGTTGTATTTAACTCTATTTCTTCTTGTCTATGTATTCGATCTATTTGCGATCACCGTGCTGCTTATGTTCGTGGTCAGTGCAGTGTAACTCCAGGTCAGTAACTTCGCCAACTCCGCCAAATTGTCGCCGCGATAGATATTGTAAGACATGACCTTCACGCTCTTAAGATCCGTCCTTCCCTGAAGCATCACACCCTTGCCATCGGACCCGAGATTGAATTCCTCATTCCTTCATTTTGCTTTCCGTGGGGTGAACTGAAGTACAGAGTCTCCGCTTTCGGGTGACCCATGTTTGAAGATAGCCAGATAGAGATTGTCCCCTTTTACGGTGAGGTAATAGGGTGTCACTCCACTGGGTACCAAGCTGCTCAGATCCGTCCAATTCCCTGTAACGAGATCATCCAGCGTTTTGAAGCGGATAAATTTGTTTTCATCGAAGTCGGATCCGTCAGCATACGACTCGGTAAAGTAGCTGGTCGCGTACCAGAGGCCATTAAAAAATTCGGCGTCATTGAGCACCAGTCCAGTCTTGGTCCAGGAACCTGCTGGCCCACTCTTCCCTGCCGGATCAAAGCTGTCGTAGATCTTAAACGTTGGCTTCTCCCAATCCACAATCTCCACGATCCGGCCCTTCGCCGATCCGATCGCATAGAGTCTGCCGTTGGTAAAGGTCAGTGCCCGCGCATAGCCCTGAAGTGGTACCGATATCGCACTCTCATTCTCACCGATCGCGGTAAAGCGAAAAACATGTCCCGAATTGGGATTGATTGCATAGATCCAACCGGTCGCAGGATCCAACACGATATCGTGCGGCCGTTTAAGAGCAACGTTGGCAATCGTTTTGGTCTGAGCGGTGATCGTTTCACTGGAAAGATCCGCGAAGGAAATGATGCGATGATTATCCGTGTCGTTTGCGTAGTACAACTTGTCTGCGGGGTTGTAGACAAGCGAATGCTGACCCAGAACCGACAGCGGCGATACTTTGAATGGGGCGTCGGGGCTCTCTCGGAAAACGAATCGATTGTTATTCAGGTCAGTCACAATTTCCTGACTCCCCGGACCGAACGCTATGTGAGTGGAGCCCTTGAACCGCACCGGGTCATCGCTACCGGGGGCGTACGTCGTCACTTCCAAACCCGTAGGGCCACTAGCATCCGAGACAGGGTTGTTAGCCGTGAGGCGATCCTCTTGTGCCGAGGCGGTAAAGGACTTCATCAGGCAAATTGCGGTAATGAACGCCAGCGTGGNGCTGAGATTCTTAATCATGGCATTCATTCGTNGTTTTCATTCNCTCGNCTTCAGGCACCTGACGTCAAACNGCAATTAGGTAGTCGCCTCGAAATCNCTGGCCGGACAAAGATCCGGGCACGAAGTCTACTATTTAACTTCTATGGTGGCGTTGTCGATCAGGTTGACGACTTTTAAGCCATGATAGCCCACCCCGGTATCATCACAAACGGAAATTGCTGAAATGAGTTNAATCCAAAATGGGGTTTGCCGGACAAACCCNGTGGGTGTTGACCGGAAAATTCTGAAACGCGATACTAGAAGNATATGCGGGGGTGTCCTTTATGGGCTGAGAGTTTTGGACAGCGTGATTCCAAACAACCCTTCGAACCTGATACGGGTCATACCGACGAAGGGAGCGAGACGGCAGCTTAGATGTTCTCTCGGACCTAGCCGTTCTTTCTTCGCCGAGTATTTTCCCCATTGAAACCTAAAGGGACGAAATGAATTATCCAAAACTGCCCGTGTTGACAGATTTGAACAACGCCCANCAACGCGGTGATTTTCCGGGGCAGTTTACCGATGAGGCNGACAATNCCGAAGAAATNCGAGCCATTGAAAANGACCCNACNCTCTTTCCAAATTCTTCCCGNATCTACGTCCAAGGNGAGATTCACGAAGGGCTGAAAGTACCCATGCGAGAGATTCGTATCTCTGACACTGAGCATGCCAATGGAGAAATTGAAAAAAATGAACCCGTGCGAGTCTATGACTGCTCTGGACCCTGGGGAGATCCTGAATTCGACGGCGATGTGACTCGAGGTCTCCCGGCTGTTAGAAGGGAATGGATCTTGGACCGGGCTGATGTCGAAGAGTACACCGGTCGTGATGTCCAGCCAGAAGACAACGGTTATCTCTCCGAAGAACATTCGGAAAAATATAACGAGCTCAAAAATTTAAAGAATCGACTGAAGGAATACCCCGGATTGAGACGCAAGCCTTTGCGAGCCAAGGGCAGCTCCAATGGCGAAGGTGATTGGCATCCGGTGACGCAAAAATGGTATGCGGATCAGGGAATCATTACGCCGGAGATGGAATACATAGCCATTCGCGAAAATCTGGGGCGGAAAGAAGAATTCAAGACGATCGCCGACAAGTATCCTAATCTTCGAGATCTACCTCCGGAAGCATCCGAAAGAATCCGACAACTGTGCTCCACGCCCGAAGGTTACGAAATGCCCCGGCCTTCCGAAGTCGATCCGAAATTACAGGTTCCCCGCAATCGCATCGATCATCAGCACCCGGGACAATCATGGGGAGCGATGACTCCGGCTTTCATTACGGCTGAATATGTGCGTTCTGAGGTAGCTCGAGGCCGCGCGATCATTCCAATTAATATCAACCATCCTGA
>PAJC01000090.1 GCA_002705165.1 Planctomycetaceae bacterium
GCAACGCAAGTGCGTTCTAAGAATCGCCTGACGGATCATCGACGCGTGTTACAAAGTCTTTATAGCGAATATCATGCAGACGCTGTTTACGCTCACGCAGTTGCCGTCGCCGATGCTTAAACATAAAGTGTTGTAGAACCAGCAGTAAAAAAATCAAAAAAACAATAACAGCTCCGCCGAGCAGTGTTTCCCCCACACTCCGTCCCTCTCAATCAACCAGCCCATGTTTGCAAGCCGCCATCAACACGCAACACCTGCCCACTTACAAATCGTCCGGCCGGACCGCAAAGAAACCCCACCACAGATGCCACTTCGTCCGGCCGACCAAACCGTTCCAGCGTTCCGTCTTCGGTCAACCTTGGTTCATTTTCAGCCACCTGATGAATCCGCACAAAACGCTCCGTCACGGTTGGTCCTGGAGCGATACAATTGACTCTTACATTATCAGGCCGAACCTGTGCCGCCAAACAGCGGGTGTATTGATGCACTGCAGCCTTGGCAATGGAATAAGTTGACCCATCCGTTCGGCCATACATCGCTCCGACACTACCCACGGTCAAGACAACACCATCTTTACGAGCAATCATTTCAGGGACAACTTCCCTGCAGGCCAGCACGGTCCCTAACAGATTACGATCCATGACACTTTGAAAATCTTGCAAACCAATGTTTAAGCAGTCATCTGAATCTGGAGCTCCACCGCGTGTACCAAAGCCAGTTCCCTGAGCGCCGATATCACCCCCGGCACAGGTCACCAGAATATCGATCTGCCCCCATTGCTCCCGAATCTCGTTAGCCACTCGTTGAATCTCTAACTCTTGAGTCACATCGCCCCACACGCCAAGGCATTCACCTTCAAATTGGTCGGCAAGATCATCCGCCAATTGCTGCATCGTATCACCTTCCCCAAAGGTCTGCGGACTGTTCTCACGGGTACCATGTACAGCAACGCGTGCTCCCATTTGACCTAATTCTTCAGCCATCACCCGGCCTAAGCCTCGCGACGATCCCGTAATCCAGGCAACCTTACCTTGAAGTGGTAAATCTGACATTGCGTATCCTTACCTCGTTAATTCCCTCTGCTTCCAATGACGCGACGACTCGATCACTATTCAAGAATAGCATTCAGCCCAAGCACCAAATTCTCGACAGCGTTCTCATCCATCTCGCCTTCCCCAAAGGCGTAGTTACTTTTTACCTGCAAGCCTTTCCACATCAACACCGTATTTTCCGCTTTCGGCGACAGCTTAATTTCTTGAGGACCATCGACTCCGTCAAAAACGGTCAATGGCAAAGTCCTCAGCCGATGCTTCACGGCAAGCGCAGCTAATTCCTCTTCAAACTTCGCCGGCTCATCGGTTATATAAACAACAAAACAACGCAATTGCTTTGCGGAATTCTCATAAAGTTTGCCCTGCAACTTCTTGGCCAGACTGACCAAGCTATCATCCAGTTTGCGCGTAAAAATCGCAACCACCGGACGACTACCGTAAACTCAGCGATAACACAGGGTTTTGCCTTTTGACAACCCTGAGGAACAGTCTTTGACGTCAAACGCATCAACATAATCGCCGACCTGCAAGCCCGACTTCACTTCCGCCTGAGCCACTGTTGCCATCCAAGCCATCAGCGTCAGACTTAGTATTTTCGTTCTACGAGACACTACCATCACCTCCCAAAATATCATTCAACTGCCCAAGTACACCGTACTTGTTCTCCTCTGTTTTTAATATAATCAATTCTAGGAAATCAATCATCACGAACCATTCAGAGTTTTGCTATGTCCAAAGTCTTAACGTTACTGATGTTGCTCACGCTGCTCATGATTGGGTGTAACAATCCGTCTAATTCTCTTGAAACTCCGACCGTCGAAGATTCCGACACCGATGCATTATTCCGAATGGGTGACTGGGCTACGGTTCAGGAATTCATTAAGACCAATGAAGGCAAAGTAGTCGTCGTCGACATCTGGTCGACCTATTGCGCACCCTGCATGAAAGAATTTCCACGACTTATCGGGCTGCAGGAAAAATATAGCGACGAAATTGCATGTGCATCCTTCAATATCAATTATGCCGGATTACCGGACCAAACGCCGGAAACCGACATCGAATTTATCGAACCCTTTCTGAAACGACATGGCCATTCGGTCGACCATATTATTTCGACGGTCAACGACGAAGAGATTTACGCAGAACTGGAAATCTATGCTATCCCGGCTGTGCTAATCTACGACAAGGACGGCAAACTTACCAATAAGGTTCTCGAAGAGAACGCTTACGAATCCACTATCTACCCGCGTGTGGCTGAAATGCTCGGGCAATCCCAAGTCACCGGAGAATCTGATGCACAACAAAATTAATCGTCGAACATTTACTAAGCAATCCGCCATCTTTTCAGCACCGCTCATCCTACCGGTTTCCGCCAAAGGAGCCAACGAACGCCTTAATATTGGCGTTGTAGGAGTCGGAGGGAAGGGAGGTCACAATCTAGCGCAGGTTGGCGGTGAAAACATAGTGGCTGTCTGCGATGTCGATCGCAATCGTTTGGCGGGTGCCAAAAATCAACATCCAAAAGCCGTTGAGTATACCGATTATCGAAAACTGATCGAACGCAATGACATCGATGCTGTGATCATCTCCGTCCCAGACCATAACCATGCACCAGCCACTCTCCGGGCACTCCGCAGCGGGAAACATGTTTATTGCGAAAAGCCACTGACACACACGGTGGAAGAAGCCCGGCTCGTAGCAGCCGAAACCAAAAAGCGAAAGTTGGCTACACAAATGGGAACTCAAAACCATGAGGCCCCCGGCTATCTTCGTTTGGTGGAAATGCTTGAGACAAAAGCGGTTGGGCAGGTTCGAGAAGCTCACATCATCACCGACCGTCCCGGTCAGTGGTGGCCTCAGGGTATCAATGCTCCTACCGGCAAACATGATATCCCGGCACATTTGGACTGGGACCTCTGGCTTGGCCCCGCCAAACCGCGGCCATACAACCCCGCCTACGCTCCGTTTAAGTGGCGGGGCTTTTGGGACTTTGGGTGCGGCGCGATTGGTGATATGGCCATCCATCTAATGGATCCAAGTTTCTGGGGACTCAAACTACGAGGCAAAGTCAAAGTCACCTCAGAAGGCCCTGAAGTAAACAGGGATAGTGCTCCGACATGGATGATTACGAAGTTCGAGTTTGGTCAACGTGGTGATTTCGCTCCGGTCAATGTGTACTGGTATGAAGGGACCGCGCGACCTAAAGATCCGCAAACTGCAGAACAACTACCCATGAACGGCTCACTATTCATTGGAGACACTGGCCGCATCGCTTGTGCTCATGGTTCAGGCCCGAACATCATCGATGGTACCGGAAAAGCTCCCGCTCCCTACCTACCGGACTCCCCGGGGCATCATGCTCAGTGGATTCAGGCCTGCAAAACCGGCAGTCGAACCGGTTCCAATTTTGAATATGCCGGTCCCTTCACAGAGTTAGTCCTGTTGGGCAACGTAGCATACCGAGTCGGAGAAACAATTGAATATGATCCTCGAAAAGGAAAAGTCACGAACCTTGATGACGCTAACACGCTACTAAGAAAAGATTATCGAAAAGGGTGGGAAATCTGACACGTGTTGAAAGGGGCCTCACAATTCCGACTCCTGACCTTACTTACCGTTGTCGNAAGCACTGTCCCCATTGTGACTGCTGCCGATACGAACATTGATTTTTTTGAAAACCGAATTCGCCCCGTACTCGCCCAACATTGTTACAACTGCCATAGCCAGCGAGCCAAAACGCTTCAGGGCGGTCTTTTTGTAGACTCGCTCGATGGGTTATTCAAAGGGGGAGATAGCGGACCAGCTATCATCAAGGGGAACGCTGATGAAAGCCCGCTTATCTCAGCATTGAGACACGATACTTTCAAAATGCCGCCAAAAGGCANACTCGCCGACAAAGTGATCGATGACTTTCGCAAGTGGATTAACACCGGGGCTAAGATCCCCGCCTCTTTCCAAACGAATGGCTCTGTCACCACCGCAACAATCAACTGGGAATCGGCNCTCAAGCACTGGGCCTATCAACCACTAAGCGAGGCATTGCCTCCCGTCGTTACAACGAAAGGCTGGGACACTAATAACATTGACCTTTACGTCCTTCAGAAACTAGAGGAAAACGGACTNTCGGCCCCCCCCCTTGCAGATCCACAGACTATCATTCGCCGCACTTTCTTCGACCTCATTGGCCTTCCTCCCACACCTAACGAGCTAACGCATTATCGAAAGCTACTAGAGCAGCCTGAAGGCTTTCCAACCTTAGTGGATGACTTGCTGGCTTCACCCCATTACGGAGAACGGTGGGGTAGACACTGGCTCGATGTAGCGCGATATTCAGATTCAAACGGAGCTGATGAAAACAAACCGTACCCGCTGGCGTGGCGATATCGCAACTACGTGATTAAACAATTTAACCTCGATACTCCGTATGACACCTTTGTTCACCAGCAGATTGCCGGGGATTTATTGAAGTCTGGCAGTGCGGACCAATACAACGATCACATCAACGCCACCACTTTTTTGGCACTCGGAGTGAAAATCGATGCCGAGCAGGATCCGGTCAAGAAACGTAGTGACATTATTGACGAACAAATAGATACCATTGGCCGAACNTTCCTGGGAGTCACGNTCGGCTGCGCTCGTTGCCATGATCACAAGTTTGATCCATTTACTACCAAAGACTACTATGCCATGGCTGGTGTCATGAAAAGTACTCAGCTCATGAACATCTCTCTCAAGTCAGCCGAACAACCAATTCTAATTGCTCGNAACCACGAGCTAACCATAGAACGTGAGAACCTGCTGAAACAATACGGAGAGCGACTTGGAAAAGCTGCTCAACAAAATGTAGATACCTATCTCCCGCACGTGCCAACCGTCATCCAGTGGCAAAACACCCAGTTGGATGCAGAACTTAGAATCCGACTATCCGAAACTGCGAATACTCCATGGGAGTCCGTAGGACAGCTAGGAGCTCTTAACAACAGCGGGAAAATCCAATGGATTGAGGCCGAGACATTTGCCCGAGGAAACTTTGGTGTCGTCACGGAAGGCTACGGCAAGGACATCGGCATTATTTCTGACAGGAATGGTTCAGGTCTTCAAACTTTTGAGCACGACATCTCCATGCCCCTTGCCGGTATCTACCAACTGGATATACGGTACGCCGCGGCGACTGCCAGACCTGGGAAGCTGTATCTGAATGGAACGCTTATCAAAGAAAATGCGATTGGTGAGGTGACCGGAGGATGGAATCCGGAGAATCAAAAATGGCATGTCTCAGGCCGTTACCAATTCCAGGCCGGCAAAAACACATTGCGATTTGAGGTTCCCAACGTCATGTCTCACATTGACCAGATTGCGCTGGCACCCGTGCTGAGCAATCCTTCCTCCACCCGTGAGGCAGAACAGTATGACCGGGGTAATTTTTCAAAGATTCATCAGGGTTATGGGGAAGGGATCGGGATAACAGCCACCTCCAGGAGCGACGAGCTGACGTTTATTGAATACGATCTGAAATCATTCGATGAAGGAGAGCATCTTTTACAGTTTCGCTACGCTGCCAATGCTTCGCGACCTATGAAGCTGCTACTAGATGGGGAACTTTTGAACAAAAGGGCATTTTCTGAAATCACCGGAGGTTGGAATCCTGAACACCAAAAATGGGTGACCGAAGCCACCGTCAATCTCACCAAGCCGCTCCATACCCTGCGAGTCGAGGCTAACAACGTCTCTGTGCACATCGACAAATTACGATTCATTCCGTTGGCAACAAACAGTAAACTTCCATCACCGGAGCAAATCGCCCGTTCCAAGAACCTTGACAGCGCAGTTCTCAACCGATGGGTTCATACGGCCCAACAGGCTACAGCTTCTTATCCTGAAGTCGCGTCCTGGCTTAAAAAAGGAGGGCTATCTCCGACAGCTTTATCAACCACCGCCAGCGATGACATTCGCAAATGGCTTATGGCGCCGGCCAGAATAAGCGAACTCAATGAAACCGAAAGCGACTACATTACGAAGATTGATGCGGAGATCAGTCACAACCGGGAACGGCTTGAAGAACTGAGTGGCGTCATAGCCATGGCCGTCAGGGAAGGGGAGGTAAGCAATATGCCCATCCATATTCGAGGCAGTCATTTGCAAACCGGTGACGTTGTAAAACGCCGCTCTCCGAGATTATTAACTCGTTCGGAAGGCCAGCCATTTAGTGATCAACAAAGCGGCCGCCTGGAACTTGCCGAGGCGATCACCCGCAGTGAAACTCCCTTGGCCGCCCGGGTAATCAGCAATCGAATCTGGCGTTGGCATTTTGGTAAACCACTGGTTCGATCGACGGAAAATTTTGGTGTCTCCGGCGCAACTCCGTCACACCCGGAGTTGCTCGATTATCTCGCCAGGTATTTGATCAAGCACAACTGGAGCCTCAAATCGCTTCACCGTCATATTACTGAATCCTCAACCTACCGCATCGGATTTGAGCTGAACGAAATAGCAGCCTCCAAAGATCCTGATAATCGATGGTACTGGCGGCACACCCCAAAACGACTTGAAGCCGAGGCTATTCGTGATGCTTTACTCGCTGCCAGTGGGGAACTGGATCGTGCCATCGGCGGGGCCCCATTTGAGGGCATCTCAACGCTAAGCCCCTCCCCACAGGCTTTAATGTCCAATCGCATGACTTACGAAAACTCACCCCGAAGATCCGTTTACTTACCTATCGTTCGAACTAACGTTTACAAGCTGCTCACACTTTTCGACTTTCCTAACCCTGCTTTTCCAACCGGAAACCGCCATACCACGACACTGCCAACTCAGGCCATGTTTCTCATGAATAGTAATTGGGTCTCAAAAATTAGTTCAGCCATGGCCCGGCGAATTATCTCATCTGAAATGGAACCGGCGGAGCAAATCCAACTGGCTTACGAACTAACCTACTCACGATCTGCCACCTCCGAGGAAATGGAAGAAGCTCGGAACTTTATAAATCAATACATCCAAGAAGGAGAAGGGGGCAAGGAAGATGCATGGAGTGCATTTTGCCAACTCTTGTTCCTTTCGAATGAATTCATCTATATCAACTAAAGCTATGACGCCTACAACCCTGCATGACTTACCTTTAAACCGCCGTAACCTACTGAATCAATGGTGTCTGGGCTTTGGTGGGCTGGCGTTCAATTCAATGCTGGCGGAGACTGCAGCCGCAGCTAAGCCGGGGGGGCCACTGGCCCCTAAAGACGGTCACTTCAAACCCCGCGCAAAACGGATCATCTTTTTATTCATGCATGGTGGTCCGAGCCATGTGGATCTATTTGATCCCAAGCCGGCCCTCGCGAAATACGATGGTAAAGAACCACCCTTTGAACGAACCCGGGTTAAATTTGGAAAGCGAGGCAACCTTCTTAAATCACCCTGGGAATTCCATCAGGCAGGGGAGTCGGGAATTCCGATGAGTTCACTGTGGCAAAACCTACCCGAAGTAGCGGATGAAATTTGCATGCTGCACGGCCTCTGTGACACCAACGTCGCACATGGAGGTGCGTGCATGAAGTTATTTACAGGATCCGACTCCCTCATTCGACCGAGCATGGGGTCTTGGATAAGTTACGGCTTAGGAACTGAAAACCAAAACCTACCCAGCTTCATCACCATTTGCCCCACAAGTTTGCACGGGGGCGTCGACAATTTCGGCAGTGCTTTTTTACCTAACATTCACCAGGGAGTCCCCTTAGGTACCCCCGGCTATCCAAACACCCCAGCTAAAGACGCCCGTTTCGAATTCCTAAGCAGTGAATCACGGAGCCGAAAACAACAACGCATACAACTGGACCAACTCAAACTAATCAACCAACGATACCAGCAGCAGGTAGGCGCTAATGCCCAACTGGAAGCACGCATTGAGTCCTTCGAAATGGCCTTCCGAATGCAACTAGAAGCTCCCCAGGCTATGAATATTGCTGATGAGAGCGAAGCCACGCTGCAAATGTACGGGTACGATGATCCAATAACCCGGAATTTCGCCCATCAACTATTGTTGGCACGACGCTTCTCAGAACAGGGAGTTCGCTTTGTACAGGTGAGCCATGCCGGTTCTTTACCTTTTAATAATGAACAATGGGACCAACACTCCCATATTAAAAAAGGACACGAAATCAACGTCGCTCAGATCGACAAACCAATTACAGGTTTCATTAAGGACCTCAGGCAACGAGGCCTACTCGAGGACACATTAGTCTTGTGGGGTGGCGAATTCGGCCGGACACCTACTGCCCAGGTCGGCAACCCGGAAACAATCGGCCGGGATCATCATCCCGATGGATTCACTATGTTTATGGCCGGCGGTGGAGTCAAAGGGGGATTTCGATATGGCGAAACAGATGAGTTTGGTTACTATGCCATTGACGGACGCATGACAATCCATGACCTACACGCAACTCTACTACACCTTATGGGACTCGACCATGAACGCCTAACTTACCAATACGGAGGTAGAAACTTCCGCCTGACTGACGTTCACGGCTCCGTCGCAAAAGACATTCTGGCTTAACCAACTTTTCTTCCATTAGAGACAAACCATGATTCGACCTGTGCTCGCACACTTAGCACTATGTGCCGCTTCGTTCTTAACTCAAGCGGTTCTTGGTGAAGATGACAAACCCAACATTCTGTTTATCTACACCGATGATCAATCCTATCGAACCGTGAGCTGTTACCCCGGCAGTTATGATTTCGTGCAAACTCCCAATATCGATGCATTAGCAAGACGGGGGATACGTTTTGATGCTGCTTACATTGGGACATGGTGCATGCCTTCACGTGCTTCATTGCTAACAGGTCATTTACAGCACGGGGTAAACTCAATGCGGATGGAAGGTGAATATCCAGGCAGCGAATACGACCCTGAGCGATGTCCTTTTTGGCCGAGTGTGTTTCGTGCCAACGGTTATCAAACCGCACAGATTGGCAAATGGCACACGGGGCGAGACAACGGCTTTGGTCGTGACTGGGACTATCAATTGGTTTGGAATCGACCGCGACATACTAAAAACGCCGGAGCCTATTATGACAACCAATTGATTGAGAAAAATGGCAAACCAGCCGAACTGACCCAAGGATACTCCACGGACAATTACACTGAATGGGCTGTTGATTATATCCGGGGGAATAACCGTGACCCATCAAAACCATGGTATCTATGGCTATGCTACGGAGCCGTACATGGCCCCTTCACGCCAGCTGACCGCCATATCGATTCTTTACCTAATGTAAACATCCCTGTCCCCAAAGACATCTTTCCTCCTCGTCCAGGAAAGCCGGACTGGATGCAGAAAATTGAACATTGGGTTCCTGACGAAGATGGCACACCTGTGATGAATGGGGGTGGATTCACTGCACAAACCGTTAACACGCGAGGAATTCACGGCAACACACTCAACGACTGGGTACGCCAATACCATCAGGGAGTAACAGCCATTGACGAAGGTGTCGGGCGGCTTCTTACGGCGTTACGTGAAAGCGGGCAGTACGACAACACCCTGATCGTATTCACAGCTGATCAGGGAATCGGCTGGGGGCAACACGGTTTCAGAGTAAAGCTTGCCCCTTATGATGCCACCATCCGTTCACCTCTGATTATCAGCATGCCCTCCCATTTGCCGACCGACAAGGTTTGCAAAACACCTGTGGCTGGTGTTGATCTCATTCCGACCTTTTTCCACTATGCTCAACTGGACCT
>PAJC01000091.1 GCA_002705165.1 Planctomycetaceae bacterium
AAAACAGCAAGTGTCGGGATCATAGCGGCTCAATACGGCTTTATCAGTTTGAACCATCACATGAAATTAAGCCAGGGGACGCACCGAGTGCTCATCAAGTGCAGGACTAACCGTAGTTCATTTTTGACTCACCCTACTTCAGATCACTATATCCATAAGTTGCAGGTGAAGGTCAATGGGGATGCCGATGCTGTCAGCTCCGGTTGGGTGACTGAAAAGCTGTAGAAAACGGGTAGTCATAAATTTTTATAAATGAAAACGAATCTCAAAGGGTTGATGATAATGGGCGCGATAGCGCTTGGCCAAGTGGGTCAGCTTCAAGCAGCGGATGCTAACCCGCCGGAGCGGATGACCTACCAGGGATACCTGGTCGACGGCAACGGCGATCCGCTGGGCAAAGATGTGCCGGCCAATTATGACGTGGTGTTCCGGATTTACGACGCCAAGAGCGGAGGCAACAAAATCTGGTCCGAGCAGCAGACGGTGACGGTGGACAAGGGATATTTCAGCGTGCTACTTGGCGAGGGGGTTAAATTCAGCAACGAGGTTTATGGAAACCTTTCAGTGGCCTTTGATGGTGCGGACGCGTCGGACCGTTTCATTGGAATCACCGTGATCGGTCTGGGAGGGGTCGACACGGAGATCGCGCCACGGTTGCGCCTTGTGACTTCACCGTACTCTTTTACCGCCAGTCAGGCCCGGCGCCTGACCGATGGCAGTGGAAACGCCAACTTCTTCAAGGATGGCGCTTCGCTGAAGCTGGGCGCTGGCTCGACTCCGACACTCACCCTGCCCGAGGCAGGGGGCGCCTCCCTCAGTGGAGGCCTGACAGTAAACCTGGCGGGGTGGGGCAACGCATTGACAATCAATGCCAGCGGGCAGCAAACAAGATTCATGGCTGAAAACGAGTTCTGGTTTTCTGCCATAACCGATGCGAACAAGTTTTATTTTAACAAGCCAGTGGCAGTGTCAGGATCTATCCTTTCCTATAATCAAGACACGGTACTTGGCCCAAGCAACAACACGGACACTTATCTGAAGGTCTTTTCGGCATCGGACGATATACACGCCTACGCGGATAATTTTTATTTCAAGGGTGCCTCCGACTTGAAGGTTGAGATTGAAGTGGGTTCGGTAGATTTCCGAACGACCGCCCCCAGTTTCTACATGAATAAGCCACTGGAAGTGAACGGTTCCCTGACAGCTACGGGTTTTGGCAACATATCCGTAAACAAGCCAGACAATGAAGAGGCGGTTTTGTCACTGTACGGGCCGTCACAAGGCACAGGAAGGCTGTTTGTTGGCCAAAGTCTATCGTATGGAGGCGGTATTGTTTATAATGGAGATGGCACCCCAGCCTTTGACGGTGGTTCAACGGATAAGATCTCTTTTTATAGAACAGCCAACGGGGTTAACCATGAAGTTTTTAATTATTCATATGCCAGCAACGACGTCACGTTCAACGGCGCGGTTACGGCGAGTGCAATGACGGCGAGCAATATCACTGGAACGGGAAACTCCATGTATCTTCAAGGATCCGCACCGACCTTTGTAATGGAGGATTCCAACAACAAAGATTACTATATGCACACCAACGATGACAGATTGTACTTTCTAAGGGGAGAAGGTGTTTATGGCAATTGGGACTCAACCAGGCCATTGACGATCTATCAGGGCAACAAGGTTGGAATAAATCAGGCATCGCCAGTGGATGAATTGCATGTCGTTCATGGTACGGAATCCTATGCTAAGGGCATTAGAATTCAACGAGGTTCAACAGGCTATTGGTGGACTATAGGGGTTGATTATTCGGGTGATTTGATTTTCGGAGATCGTAAGAGCGATACCGGAACTTGGACAGGTTATTGTAATGCAGGTAACGGGAATTGGACTAATTCTTCCGATAGGCGGTTAAAGAAGGATATTGAACCGGTTGAGAATATTCTTGATAAGGTGCAGAAACTAAAGCCGAGTACTTTTAGGTTTAAAACCCAGGAAGACATTGAGTCCAAGACAATAGGATTTATAGCGCAGGATGTGCAGGAACTGTTTCCCGAGTTGGTCTCAGAGAAGAAAGGGATCTTGAGTCTGGCGTATGGAAATTTTGGTGTGTTGTCGGTCAAGGCAATTCAGGAGTTACGCTCTGAAAAGGACCAACAATTGGCTGAGCGAGACAAACAATTGGCCGAAAAAACCCGGCGCATCGACGAGCTTGAAGGCCGCATGGCCAAGCTCGAGGAACTGGTCAGCAAAATCGGTCAAGGGCAATGAGTGAGTGGGGTTGCTGGCGAATGGGCAATACTGAGATTTTTAGGATAATAAAGAGATGAACAAGGCAATCAGTAACTTAGTAGCGATCGCGATGGGCGCGATAGTGCTTGGTATGACGGGCGTGGCGCGTGCAGCGGATGCCAATCCGCCGGAGCGGATGACATATCAGGGGTTCCTGGTCGATGGCAACGGGGCTGCGCTGGGGAATTCTGCCCCGGCCAATTATGATGTAGTGTTCCGCATCTATAACGCCAAGAGCGGCGGCACACCGATCTGGTCAGAACAGCAGACCGTGACGGTGGACAAAGGCTACTTCAGTGTGCTGCTGGGGGAGGGATCCCAGGTTAACAGTGAAGATTATGGCTCATTGTCGACTGCCTTTGTTGGCGCGGATGTATCGGACCGGTTTATTGGCCTCACCGTGAGTGGTCTGGGTGGGGGCAATGTGGAGATCGCGCCCCGGTTGCGCTTGGTGACTTCGCCGTACTCATTCACCGCTAGTAATGCCCGGCGCCTGACCGATGGCAGTGGAAACGCCAACTTCTTCAAGGATGGCGCCACGCTCAAGCTGGGCGCTGGATCCACCCCGACGCTGACCCTGCCAGAGGCTGGGGGCGCGAGCCTTGTGGGCACATTGACGGTTGGGCTGCCCGGTTGGGGTACAGGGTTGCAAATTGATAACGGTTCAACGACAACAACAATTGGTGCACAAAACAGTGGGTTATTCCACTTCAACACGGGATTGCCTCAGTTTTATTTTAATAAAAAAATCACAGTGGCTGGGGATATCCGAAGCTACAATACGGATACCATCCTTGGGCCGAGTAACAACACGGACACCTATCTCAAGATCTTTTCGGGATCCGATGACATGCATGCCTATGCGGACAGTTTTTATTTTCGAGGAGGCCACGACTTCAAGGTGAACCTTGGGACAAACACCGAGTTGCTGACAGACGCTCCCAAGTTCTACATGAACAAGCCCTTGGAAGTGAATGGTGCAGTTACAGCAGGCGGTTCACTGTCGGTTACTGGTGACGTGACGACTTCTGAGTGGCTAAAGCGTACCAGCCATGAAACGGGTGCTCTGATGGGTGCCTACGGAGTAGTGGATGAAGCTTGGGAAGCGACCAACCCGATTTATGTCATTGGAAACGGTTACAAGCCGGCAGAAACCACTCTCTCAAATATGCATGGGATTGGGTATGCCAATTACACTGCTGATTTTATTACTGGCAATGCCTCCCAATGGGGATTGTATGTGGCAGCTGTAGGGACCGCAAATGCCTTCATCAGTGGGTATTCGACCAATGGCAGGTCTTACATTAAAAGTCAACGGGGAGGTTTGGGTGTCGGCACGGACAGTCCTGACACTCGCGCTGCTTTGACTGCGTCAGGAGCAGCTTCGACACTAGGTTACAGCAGTTGGCCTATGAGCCTATACGTCACTGATCACAGCAACGCTCTTGGTGTTATCGCCGGTCCTGGAAGAATCGCCATGGGCTTTCATGGGCCAAATAGAGCGGTTTACTTTATCGATGAGCAGGAGGATCATTATACTAGGATTTTTTATGAAAATGGCACTGTGGGGACGGGGTCTGACATTCGATTAAAGAAAGATATTGAGCCGGTCAACGATGTTCTCGACAAACTTCAGGAGATCAGAGGCGTTCGTTACCGATATAAAGCTGATAAGGAGACGACTCGTTTCAATATTGGAGTGATTGCTCAGGAAGTGGAAAAAGTATTCCCCGAATTAGTGAACAAGATGCCGTCAGACCCGGAATCAGATGAGGAATATATGACGGTTACTTACGAAAACATCACGCCTATTCTCATTGAGGCGGTGAAGGAGTTGCGGGTGGAAAAGGATGCCGAGATCGAATCGCTTCGGGATGAAAACAAGGCATTGAAAACGGCAATGGATAATTTGATATCCCGCTTGGATGTAATCGAGGCGAGGACGAACTGATCAAAGGGATGAATGAATTTAACAACAATGAAAATTAACTACCAAGTAACAATGAATAAGATACACAAGACATGGATGGCGGGTGCCTTGTATTTGGCGATGACATCGCTTGCACAAGCCCAATGGCAGGAACAGGAACTAAAACTCGTTCCCGGATGGAACTCCGTCTATCTGCATGTGGACAGTACTCACTCTGGCATCGCTGATCTGGCTACCAACACGCAGGTGGAGGAGGTGTGGTTGTGGCAGCCGGACCTGACCACCGCGCAGTATGTGATCAATCCGGATGCGCCCGCNGATTCCAAGTCGCGGTGGGCCAGTTGGAAGGNGGGCCTTGGTGACGCCTCTTCCACGCTGAAGAATATGCCCGCCAATTCNGCATACCTGGTGAAACTGGGTGGAACCGTTGACTATACCTGGAAAATCCTGGGCAAGCCTGTCCCGGCCTATTACCAGTGGACGACCAGCGGCCTTAACTTTATCGGTCTGCCATCGGTGGCNGGTAGCGGAGCTCCGAGCCTTGAAGATTATTTCGGTCTGGCTGGAGACCTTCTGCTTGTGACCGATATTTTTGCCTATGGTGGAGGGGATCTTGGGCCGACCAACCCTGNTCAGGTGTACGGTTTACGAACGACTAAGGTCGACCGAGGCAAGGCGTTCTGGATGCGTTCTGGAACCAAGTTCAATCGTTATTTTGGGCCGTTTGATGTGAAGCTGCAGTCGCCTGAAGGCGTCCATTTTGGGGACAACCTTTCTGCCTATAGAGTGCGCTTAAGCAACCTGACAGGCGCCGACTTGACGGTGAAGCTGGAAGGGCTTGCCTCGGAGACGCCGCCGTCTGGCCAGGCAGCCATCACTGGTCCCGCTCCGGTTATCATTCGTGGTTCGTTGGATACCTCAACATTGAGCTACGGCCACGCGAAACTCTCTGATGGGCCTCAAAGCTGGACCCTCAAGCCAAATGGTGAGGTCGGTTCGCAAGTGGAGGTGGTTCTGGGCCTGGATCGTTCGTTGATGACTGGGGACGCAGGGTCTCTTTACGCAAGTGTTCTTCGCTTCACTGATTCGCTGGGTATAGGTGCGCAGGGTTACTCTCAGCGAGACATCCCAGTCAGCGGGACGGTGGGATCGAGTGAGGGTTTGTGGGTCGGCGCGGTTGCCATCAACAAGGTTCGTAACACCATGAAGGCAGCTGATCCTAATGATTCCACGCGGTCGATCAGCACCGATACGGATACGTTCGGGGACGTTGCGAGCCCCTATCCTTTGCGCCTGATCATACACAGGGAGCATCTCGGTGGGGTGACGGCGATCAACCCGGGAGTGACGGTGTCTGGAGTCGTGACCCAGGGTGACGGGGTTGATGTGACGGTCAGTGCGACTTCGAGAGCCTTTCCCACCGGAACCCAGATTGCTTTTTCAGGCGGAGGCCTGCTGACGTTGACGGCTGATGCCCCTTCCGGCGCGACAACGCTGACCGGAAACCTGACTGTTGAGGATCTGGCGGATGGCGAGACAGCCAATTCCGGGGCAACACAGGACACGCTGAGCGATGCGGCAGTGATTGCCATAACGGTTGGATCCAGTGTGACAGCCGGAGCAGGTGCGGCACAGGGAACCGGTGTGGATGTGACGGTTGCGGCGACCCCTCGCGCCTATGCAGCGGGTGATGCGTTGACTTTTTCGGGAGGCGGCGTGTTGACCCTGACGGCTAATGCTGAGGCCGGCGTGACTACGTTAACAGGTGATTTAACTGTAGCCGACATCGCCTCTGGTGAAACGGTCACTGCAGATGTGGCCCAGGGAACCGGGGTCGGTGTGAATGTTGTGGCGACAACCCGTGACTTCAGTATCGGAGACAGGATTGGGTTTCCTGGAGGGGGCATCCTGACGCTGACTGCTGATGCAGCGACCGGAGCAACGACACTGACCGGGAACCTGACCGTGGCGGACCTTGCCGACGGTGCAGAGGCCGATTCATGGACGGCGGGGAGTACTCCGTCAATTGTTGCGGTGGAAAACACCTCGCGCAAGATGTACGCTGGTGAGGTTCTTTCATTCAGTGGCGGTGGCAATTTGACGTTGACGGCGAATGCCGCCGTCAATTCGACCCTGCTGACAGGGACCCTGTCCGGAGGCAACATTGGTCTGGCAGAGACGGGTCAAACGGATCGCTTACGATTAATGCAGCGGGCCTATGTGGGTATCGTGGATGGAGATGTAGCGGGGGTTGCGACGACGGAAAGCCTTCTTAAGGCCGGCACACTGGCCAGTGCGCGCCGGGTCAGTTCGACCCATCTGCCGGTGAGTGCGGCCAATGCGCCGTGGAGTTGTGCGGGCAAACTTGCCGCAGGCCAGACATTGAGTGTCACTGTCGAGGTTGGCTACGACGATCAGGGTTCAAATCCGTTCTTACACACCTACCATCCGGACCACGACAACCTGTCAGCGGACTTCAAGAGCGTGGAACCGGTAGGCAGTGAGTCTTACAGGATCAAGAGGCAGATCACTCTGACATTTAGCAACCCTACGGCTACCTTTTCAGGGTTAACNAGCGGTGGACGAGAGTTGGTTGGCAACTATGAGGAGACGATGACTCTTTATGGCTTGGTTGGAGATTCCCAGCCCAACGAGAAACGTTTCGCGATGAAAGGCGAGTTTGTGATCAATCGCATAAGTGACATTGCAACCCTGACTATGGAATAATTTTAAAGACTCAAAACAATGAAACAAACAGACAAAAAAATGATCAGTCATACTTCCAAGCTGATGCACCGTGTGAAAATCGCGAGCTTATTGGTGGGGCTTTCAATCGTGGCATTGAATCAGTCCGTTGCGCAGTCGCTTCCTCTTGAGATTCATCAGGACAAGACCCTTTACAACTACCAGTCGGTTCAAGGTGTGCCAATGTCCGGAACAGTTGGGGATCCAGTTGGGTCGGACGGTCGCGGACCGTATCCTTCGCAAGTGGCACCAATGTCAACCAACCCTGCGACGACAAACCAATTTTCAGGTTTTATCTCGTGGGGGGCCGTGGCTCATCCGGCTTCGGCATCAACAAGTAACCTCGATANTTCGCGGAGTTATAGCGGTAATGCACCGCTCATTGATTTGCCGCGCGGTCCAAAGGGCAGCGATACCCCTACGGTGGTGCTTCAGCGAGCCCAGGTGGGTGCCCCATTCCTGAATCGTCCTGTGTCTTTCCTTTTCGGGGGAATCATTTCGCGGCCAGATGAGGATGAAACCGGAACCAAGCTTGATGCCTCTATTTCACCGGATACCTTTTGGTTTGGAGAGCCTCACCTGCTGCCGGCAGAGACTGCAGCAGGTCACACGGCCAAGGGCTATTATTATAGTCCTCATGCGCGGGCTGTTTTTGCCATTCAACCGGGACCGATAGAGATTCGGTGGCGCAAGGCGACCCCGCAANCTGCAAACCCGACTGTGACAGTGTCTGGAACTGTGACCCANGGANCCGNGGTNNATGTGCNAGTCAGTGCAACCTCGATTGCTTTGTNCNAGGGANNCAAGATTACCTTTTCGGNCGGAGCCGTTCTAGAGTTGACTGTTGATGCAGCGATCGGAGCAACGACGCTTACCGGGGACCTAAATACGGCTGATCTTGCCGATGGCGAGCAAGGCATGGACACAGATAATTGGTATGAGTCCGTCGGCAACTATTATAAATTGTACAAGAAGCGTTACATCGTGTCCGGCAGCGCGGCTAAGAGCCCAAGAAAGATCTACTGGAACCAGGCAGGATACGGGGGGCCGCAGGTGACCATTCCCGCCTCAAGTGTGGGTGAGTTAAAGATTGTTTACAACAGCAGCTTTCCTGAGAGAGTGCCTAAGTCGGATGGCATTCCTATACAGGAAACAGGAGCAGAATCCAGTGGTGACGGAATTAATCTATCGCTTCCAGACGGCACAGCTGTCTCTGTGCCGGGCGGAGGAGAGACGGTCTATACGAAAACACTTTGGCACGAGAGGGATTTTCTCATGGCATTGAATGCGGAAGGAAGAGTTTTTGTGGAACTACTGGGGGATCTTCGTGAGGATGGTGCCACCCGCTATCATCTTGGTTTTGAAATTGTGGACGTGTTCAAGACATCCACCCCGGCTGATGTCACTATTGAACTAGGGGATCGAGTGACCGCCTGGGATCCAGCGGAGAAAAAGGACGATTCACACCTTGTCCCCCAGCCCAATCTCACAATTTCAGGGGATACTTTTGTGTTTCAGGCAGGTGGAGCCAATGCTGTCTATTATGCGACCCGCGAAACAAGGAACCTGAATGATTACCAGATTCAATGGATGGAGATGGGACTTGAAGGAATCCTCTGGCCGTCAAGACATTCACGATACAAGTTCGTTTGGCCGGATAACCCTGCCCGTTACAGCCACTACATCCGGCCGCAAGTTGAGACCAAGCAAGATGCTAGCCTTACGGCGGTGCCGATGCCCAACGAGAACTCGCCTACCATCCAGTATCAGGATCCCCTGGACGGTGACCGTGCATTTTTTACTGATAGCAATGGGTTTTATACTTTTTTGAATTCAGATTATCCTGTGCATCGGGCCCTGCTGCGATTCTCTTCCGGAAGAGAGTATCACTTTGAACGGGTGTTTTCCTGGCTGGATACCAATGTGAAAGATGGAACGACCCTTGGTAATTCCGCCCTGGGCCTAAAAACCTGGCTGCCTTCACGCGACCTTAAGATATGGGGCAACGCCGATTCCTCGGTGACCGGGAGTGTGTATAATGCCGCTGCCGTGGATGCCAACGGCGCTGCCGCACCGGTCAACCAGTTGGACAGCGGCTTTCTTACAAGTTCACAGCTCAATGCCCCGAGGCATCTAAACGAGGTGGTGTATGTGGGGGATCGCATCACGGCTCCGACGGGAGAGTTGGGCAGTGACGGCAATGAATACTGGGCAGGTTACATCCCGAAAGACCCTGATGATATCAACAAACTAAACGGTAAAGTTATCCCCTACAACCCGAACGCCTACATTGATCCAATCGCCAACGGGTTTGAAGCATCCAACCTGGGTGCGATCATCCCGGTCAATGCTGATACCTCAAACAACGTCATTGAGGTGTATTGGTACCGTAAGAATGGGGCCGATGTGGCAAAGGGATTCCAGCCCATCTACTGGCCGTCGGTGTTGGGGCGCTACACGATCCAGTGGCCGACTTCTCCAAGTGAGATTGTGCTGGCCAGCAACGATGGGAGTGGGGCGTTGCCCAGTCTGCAGGCCAAGGGAAGTATCTATGTGCAGAACGATTCGACCCTGGCCGGGTACAACCCGAACGAAGAGCACGCATTGATGCTGGCTGGCACAGCGTATGCGCTGCGGGACGACCTGAACGACACGAGCGCGTCGGGTTATTCCTCGGAACCTTATGTGTTGGTGGAGTACACCGAGTCGGACAGCAGGCTGGCAATGAAGACCTTCAAGGTGTTGCGTGAAAAGCCGGGGTCAGGAATCCTGTTTGATTACATCACTGAGGCGGGTCAGATGTTGCAGGCGCCGATGCCGTTGCCGCTGCTGGCCAAGCCGGTGGATGGAACCGGCACGGGCCGGGTTAATTACAACAGTGAACCACCTGCCACGGGTGGAGACGATCCGACAGGTTGGGGCAGCGCCTCTTCAGTGCAACAGGCCACCTATGAGCATTATCAAAGTTTCACCTACGAGGATCGAAAAGGGAATCACTGGGTGTACAGGGGCCTGCATGGGGGGGCGCCGACGCTGGTTGCCGGGAGTTATGATGGCACATCGTTTGGAACCCCAGCGGGAGCGACGGCCAAGGTTGGAGAGGCGTTTAGTTACACGGTACATGCGTCGCGTCGAGCGGCTGCACTGAAGATGGCGGTGTCAGCCGACTCCACGAATTCGTTGCCGGACTGGTTGAAAATCAATTCACTGACACTGGAAGGCACCCCTTCTGGTGGGGATACAGGCACGTTAAGTCTTGCTTTGGTTCTGACGCCAACTGATGGCAGTGATGCCATCACGGTGACACTGGCCATCACCGTTAGTGCGACTGCCAGCGCGGTGGGGCAGGCGGCAATGAACCTGAATTATACCGAGTCCAGCGTGACAAAGACTGTGGGCAACCGACCGCCGGCATTGGCGGAGGTGCCGACTGCGGCCAACAGTTTTGTGATGAAGTTCTACTACCGGACACTGGAAGGCTTTTATTGGCCTGGGATGAGTGACCAGCCAGCGGTGGACACGATCGTCCCGTACCTGCGGCCGTTGGATGGATCCGGAGGATACGCTGGTGATGCCTCCAGCAAGGAGACGGCGTCTCTGGAGATTGTGTATCGGCCGGTATGGCCGGCGGACACCAAGGTGTTGGGTTTAAGTGAGACGCTGACCGAGGCCAAGAACGAGCTTCCGGCGGTTCGGGGGCAGAGCAGCCTGAGGGTGCTTTACCAGCAATCGATAGCGACAGCGTTCACGAGTGGGGAAGGTGCCGCGAGTGTGATCCTGCATGACCCGACCCGGGAGAAGAGTTATGCCCTTGGACAATCAGGAGGTCTTGCCGTGATTCCGGCGTCGGTCAAGACGTATGCCTATCAGGGCAAGACTTATTTTCCGAACCTGCCACCGCATTTGTCCCAGAGACTGTTTTATGATCCCAACCGCGGGAGCGATGGCGAGTTGGTTTTCAAGGGTAGCTACGTGGATGAAGTCGTGGGTGAGGATTATTTGCTGCTCAATGTCCTGGACGGCGCTGAGCTGACGCTGGTCAAAGGATTGTGCGTATCGACAGACACGGCCAAGACAGCATGGGACACGGCCATTGATGGTTTGGCCACGTCGGTTGAGACATTTTATGAACCGACAACCAAGCCAGGTCAGTGGCTGCCCAATACGGAAACAACGGCGGTGACCGGTGTGTCGGGGGACAGTGCTCCTGCACCCAATTCTGTTGGAATCGGATCCTTGGCGGCGATCACACATGACGACACGGCGGTGGATTCGTATGCGTTGAGCGCGAGCGGTCCCGGGACCGGTTATGTGACCCTAATCACTAACGATGGCAACGCCCCATCGAAGACAGGGTTGCCGATCTCGATTCACATCATTCGCGTTGGACAACCGATGTACCGTGGAGAGGTCAAAGTGTTGTACTCGAGCAACCCGCTTGACGAAAAGGTGACGTTCCAACACACAGCGGATTTGGGGGGCAAATTTGGGGACTTTGACTATGAGTGGAAGATACAGCCGCCGGTGGATGGCGCAGATCCGAAGGTCTATTACGCCCTAAACGATTCAGCCTACGACGCCAGCAATCCCAAGAAACTGGCTTCGGGTTGGACCCCGCTGGACGGTGGGAGCGGTCTGGGGATCAACCGTTATACCCTTGGGGGCAGCGGCATCCAGACGCTGAGCGACAACTACATCATCATGCGGTACCGGCCAAAACTGACAACCCACCCGGGATATGTTGATCTTTCTGCGAGCGGGTTGACCGATGCCGAGAAGGAAGCTGCCTGGTCAGAGTGGACTGTACCGCAGTTGGCGGAAGGTTGGATAAAGCGAGTGCTTGCGGGGATCAACCCGTTCAATCAGC
>PAJC01000092.1 GCA_002705165.1 Planctomycetaceae bacterium
AGTTGCTGTAAAACAAGGGAGTGAATCTGATAAACCTGGATCACTTGTTCGTCATCAATTCTGGTAATTGGAATCGTCGTCACAATGCTCAAAGCATTTTGAAAGCGTTGCTGCTGAAGGTAGATCCTCGCGACCTTCATTTGCATCTCAACCTGCCGTTCAGTATCGTCCTCGTTAAGAATACCTAAAACAAAATGTAAATCTTCGAGAGCTTTTGAAGAAGCACCCTGCTCTCGATAAATCTCTCCTCGCAAAACCCTCGCTGCGATCAACTGAGAATCATGGACGATCGAACGGTTCACCGCCTCTAGTGCACGCTGCCTATCTCCATATTGGAAATTCAGATTCGCTAGTTTGTATAACAGGCTCGCATCATCATCCGATGCCTGTACTGCTCGAGCCATCTGGTTAATAGCAAGCGTTTGATATCCGAGTTCCCAATTACTTTCTGAAAGGCGTTCAAAGATTACTGGATCATCAGGAGTCAATTCCGCTGCCTGCTGAAACTGTTCAATAGCGATCTCATATTGTCCTGTCTTCATTGCTGAATCGCCAGCATGCATGAAAGAACGCGATTTCCCCCAATCGCCCACAGAATTCTGGAGATTTAACCACTGGCAACCCATCAACGTAAAACACCACAGTCCCACTGAGATCAGGCATAAGAACAACTTGTCCGATTTCATTTTCATCGGTTTATGTGAATCTCTAATTGTCAGATTTGGATTTTAAGTAAGAATGGTGGAAAGCCTTCAAAGGCTTGTTGCGGAAATTATCAAATTCCGTTGAGATGAACAATATAGACTTACCCTCAATCTTCAATGTGCCTTTAAGATGCCCAACGTTTTTGACCAAGCTGGGATTCGTTTTATTTACCCCGATAACTGGAAAGTAAGTGAAACTCAGCTAGAAACCGAACACTGTAGAAGTATTTCATTGGAAAATAAAAACTCGACTCAATGGAGCGTTTTCATTTTCCCCGGCTCAGAAAATCTCGAAGAGCGTGTTGCGGAGACGATTCGAGCCATGCACATGGAATACGAGGACCACGAGGAATCCGAGCCTTATCGGCAAATGGCCGGCGATTTCGAATTGATCGGTAGTCGAATGTACTTCAACTTTATGGACTTCATCCTTTGCATTACTGCCACAGCAATCGAGCAGGATGGTTATAGCTACCTGTTTGTAGCCGAAGCCGAACATAGGGAATTTGACGAGAATGAGCCAGTGTTCGGAGCGATAGCCTTTAGTCTTTTATCAGCCCAACCTACCAATCCAANCTNAATGNAAGNTTANCNCTTGTAACTTTTACATTTTNGCCTTTNCCAATCTGATGTAAAAATTACAATTTCGNATTNCATGGGTTTATATCNAAGNAAGAAAANAANGGCTANTNTCAGGNGGTTTAGGNCNTTTNCANCTTTTTCCTGGANCAANAAATACTTTTGGCACGCNAGTTGCTNATTACTACCTGCGTAAAACAAATGATCTATCAGCGAGACATGCCGAGTTTCCCTGATAGCATCAACACCAGCTAACCTGGTGCAAAATTGTTGGCNACGTGCCGTGGATCTAAGGAATTGCTATCAGAGTACGATAGCTGAAAGAAGAGTCCCGAGTGGGGGCAAATGATCCAGTTTTCTACGGTTACAAACGAAAAGGCCCGATTGGATTCCCGCATCCAACCGGGCCTTTTTCTCATAAAGATTAAACGCTCTCAAACCCACCTCTGCTATCGATCCATCTCATCGGATGGTGGAGCTTTACCATTTTCTCCTACAGCGTCCTGATTGTCATAAAGCGGCAAGTGACGGTAGTGTACTTCGAGGCTTAAGAGATTCATGGTAGTAACATAAAGTCGCCCTGCNTGAGGGCCCCAGCGATCGGGGACTGGCCGTCGTGGATCCCAGCTTCCAGCCAAATCGCCTTCTTGCTCCTGCCCATTGACTAACAAGGGGTGCAAGCGATCATTCCATTGTTTCCAATGTTCGCCACCCATGTGGTACATGAATTGCGTTGCGTAGTACCAATANTATGTATCTCGCAAGGANGCATCTTTAGTGCGTCGAATGGATGGTAAGTTTTCACCCAAATAAAGTGCTCCAAGCTCGGCGATCTCGTTCGTTTTATCCATCCCGTTATAAAGTCTCATTAACAANCCAACACTAGTCATTGTCTTNGAGGGAACCCGTCCCTGNCCCTGTCGTGCATTCGACGGAGCATAGGGATTGTAGGCATACATAAACGGCTTCTTTGCATTCTGAGATGCATCAAGGAAGTTTTTAATGCCATAAAATGTTTCAGCAGGAATCTCTAGACCGGCGCGTTTACCACTTTCCACTGCCATCATCATCCAGCCTGTCACGGACAAGTCGGCTTCACGTCCCGGGGTATATCTCCACCCACCTCGTTCGACATGCTGAGATTCGATAATAAAATTCAATCCCTGCTGCACGGAATCTTTCATCCGTGGATCTTGAGTCATTCCGTAGGCTTCACACATGGCTAAAGTTGCAATCGCATGCCCATAAAGTCTCGCTACCTGATTACTTGCTGTTCCCTGAGCTATATAATAATCGCCGTTGGCCTGCTGATTTGCCAACATAAAGTCCACGCTACGTTGCAACAGATCTTTGTATTGATACTGTTGATGGTTGTACCCAGCGCCTTGAAAAGCCAGTAAACACAACCCAGTTGCTGCTGTATCACTATCGATTGCACTTACCCCATCAAAGGCTGCGAACTGTTGCAGCGACCAGCTACCATCCCGACGCTGAAATCGNGACAGAAAGGCCAGTCCCTTCTCGATAGTTTCCTCTGTTTCNGGTCCGGCAGCTCCATTCCCACCCTCACGATTNCGACGTCCGTCAAAGCCTTCTTTCGCAATCGTTGCATGAGTATTCAACGCTGGCAATGCTATCATCCCATCTCGCTGGAATCGCGATGGNCGCAACTGGATCGTCGCACTATCCACACTAGCTCGACGATCNGTGATTCCAGCATCAGNNGCTAGCTGTTCTCCCANACCTCCTAACCCTTCTTCGGCAGCCGAATTGACCGGCACGGGTTCGGCAAATGGCTGAGCAACAGGCCCTTCTATATAACCGCTAGCCAAGTCTGTCTCTTTCCTATCACCTGGAGACGAGCTNCCCGCCTCAGGTACATCAACAGCAACCGNACCGAGGTCACCAAGCGATGGCCCTCCACGTTCNGTACGTCCAACATTACTTCCCCCCGTCTCCGCGACTTGCTGACCATTACCTTCTGCTGCTGTCGATTTCTCGCTNCGAGTACCGATATTGGTTCCNGCTACNTCAGCCTGTCCTTCCACGGTTGTCTCGCCCGCAGGGCCCCCGATGTCTGCCATATCCGCCTGAGCCCGTAAGCCCCCGGGAGCATTATCCGCCGTATCAGCCTGAGCAACTAACTCGCTACCCTCATTAGCTCCTCCAGATGCTGTTGNGCCTTCCACCATCACTTCAGGCACATCTGCAAGAGCATTCAAAGGAGCTCCGCGGCTACTTCGGGTAGGTGATGCTGTACCTCCGCCAGCGGCGGTAGCCCCAACTTCGGCATCACTCGCACTAGCAGCTCCGGTGGCGCGTTCAACATCTTCAGCCATCGGCCCAGTCGCTCCGCCAGCTTCAGCTAACTGCTCCGCAGCATCAATCGTNCCACCAGTCGCTNCTCTTTCCGCCNCAGCCTCTTCTCCAGCCGTACCACCCACATCAGGTGTGGCCGAGGCGACTGGTTCTCCTTCACCTGGTTCCGGTGCAGCCACTTCGACACCAACATCAACAGCATTGAGAGCCAGAGCATTATCGACCATTGCTGTTCTACCAACTGCTTTACTTGAAGAAGCCATATCTTCATCCAATTGGGCTGAAGAGCCCTCCGGCCCACTTCTTGAATCTTCATTACGAGCAAGATCACTTTGAGCAATCTGGCCCAAGGNTTCTTTTTCTTGATCCTCAGCCTGGTTTTCTGAAAGCTCTCCGGATAACGCTGCCAACTCTCCTGATTCTGCTTTAGCGGCGGCTTCTTCATTAGAAGTTAAGGCCGATGCTGCAGGTGCACCACCTGAGCCTTCCGGGGATGCTGCCATTTCAGCTTTGGTATTGGTAGCCAGAGATTCGAGATTTCGTCCACTCACTTTACGAGCTACTTCAGCATTGTCGGATTCATTGCTTAACTGTCNCGAACCACCGCCTGAGGCACGACTGAAACTTTCCTCCGATTTAACTTTNGGNTCGCCAGTATCNGCGGACGCGAGGCCTGCCATCGCGTTTACGTCAGCAGTTGTTGCTTCCCTCGCTGCACTATTCGTGACACTTGCCGATGCTTCCAAGGTTTCCCGACTTGGTTGATTGGATGCTAAAGCCTCGGCATCGGCATTTGAATTAGGACTACGAATAGCTGAGGCGATATCCGCCTGAGTACGATTGCGCTGCACCTGAGATGACTGACTGGAATTATCAGAGTTAGCGTCCTGAATTCGAGTCGATTCCGCACGAGGGGCTGCCGAATCAGCCACCTGAGTTTGACTATCAGCGGCAGCAGACAAGGCCGAGAGGTTTTCTCCCGACGCAGCCCCGGACTGCCCATCATTCGCTCGGGATGTTGCCCGTTGCGACTGCTCTAAAGACGGCGAATCATTCGTCGCGACCGATGACGCATTGGCTGGGTTATCTGCATTGGTTGGAGACGCAAGTTCCGCTGCGACTTTTGAAGAACGTTGGGGGCTATTGTTTTGATTAGGTGAATCTGACTGNCTTGCCTGTTGAGATTCACGACGCTGTGCCAAATTACTGCCAGCTGCAACATCAGCAGCATTATTTTCAANTGTCTTCAATTGCTTCAACTGATTTGAGTTTTGATTTGTGTTGGCACGAGCTACGTTCCCTGCAGCTGCATTTGGGTTAGGGCTGGCCTGAGCCACCTGATTAGGACGTTGAAGATCTGTTGCAGTCATGGTTGGATTAGAAATACTTGCAGTCGCACTTTGCTGACGATTGATCGGGGAATTTTGAGAACTCTGGGCGTTCGGATTCGATGGTTCACGACTGGTGACGGCTCGGTTGGTTGTCTGAGCTGCGACCTTCACNGAGCTATNAACAGCNTNCTGNGGATTTGTTTGATTAGGNGTTTTTGTTGGCGAAGNCTGTTTCNGAGGTGTCTCCACAGTTGACGCGGTGAGTGNAGGAGTGGTCTTACTTGGTTGCCCCGACTTGCTATTTTCGATCGGTTGGGTTGGTGGTGTGACTGCGGCTAGTTCACTTGGCCGACGACTTGGGCGTGAGGAAGCTACCGTCNCCTGTGGATTAGGTTCTGTACTATTTTGACGATTNACCGNTTCNACGGTCACCATCGGGTNNGAATTCTCAGACGGAGCTTTAGAGGGTGACNCNTTTGCATTGGCGGTATTGGCTCGCTGTGATACAGCATTGGTACGGGGTTCCACCTGAGCCGGAGCTTCGACTACTGCTGGTTGCGGCGTTTCTACAGGCTGTGNCCTTGGTACGTCCCGCGGCACCCGCTGAGACCTGGGATTGNCCGCAGGCGTAGGAACTTTAGCCACATTCTGTTGTTCACGACTCAGAGACTCGCGTTTTACAGCTTGNGAATCCGCAACCTGAACAGGCGTTGGAGTNGGTTGGGANATCTCTGGATTGCGTTCCGGGGTCGCCGTTCGCTCCTGTTGAGCAAGAGTGTTTTTAGGCGTTTCCAACGGAGTCTCTTTGGCTTTAGTCTGAGCTGTTTGGTTTTGTACCGGNGTTACCTGAGTCTTAGGCAGGTCTGCAAGTTTTTTTTCCTGACGGACTGCTGACTGCTGCTGGCTATCATTTGTCACCTGAGCTGTCTGGCTTTCTGCACGTTGCGCGTTATTCGCATCTGCCTTTAACGAAACATCTGCTTCGACTGGTAAAGTCATCTTTTGCAAGTTCTCTGCCGACTGACTGCGTGCAACATTTCTTGAGGGGGCTTCCGTCACTCGGGGCTGGGTAGCTTCCGTATTTCTGTTGGGCTGAACAACCTCTGTTGCAACATTATTCAACTTAGGAAGTTCCACAGAATTACGGCTCAATTTTGAGGTTGAGTCAGCCTGACGAGCTGACGATTCAGACGACTCCGACCGTTTTTCCACTACCTCAGGCATCGGTTGAGGCTCAGCCTGTTCCACGCTTGGCTGCTGTCTTTCTTCTGGGGACTCCGTTTCCTGTTGACGATCAACTTCGGGTGGCTGTGGGTCAGGTATTTCTGTTTCCACAGGTTTTAAGAAGTCCGGTTTTTCAACGTTTTGCTGCTGATGACTGGGATGATATTCAAGACGCTTCTTCGGCTTCTTTTTGACTAATTGCTTATGAGCAACCTCACCACGCCACCCCTTGGAAAACACTTCGGCTTCCAAAGCGTAGACTAGCATCATCAGGTGAATAATGGCACAAACGATTACAGAAAACTGCATGGTCCGTTTGAATTTCTTGTTGTCAATATAGCGAAAGGTAAGAATAGACGTGCAAAGCAGCAAGAAGACGATGAGCAGAGAAACCCACGGGCTGGCATACCATACTGCTTCAGGATCGAACGGCTGATACGCGAAAATACCGCCAATTAGAAAACCACCAAGAACGACCAGTGCGATATTAACGGGCCACTGCTGCTCATCGAAAACGACCCGAGTTCTGGGGACATAGCGACGCACGATCTTATTCCGCACGTTCACACGCTCTTCTCTGCGAATATCATCGAATGGCGACGGCTCGTTCATCGATCCCCTACTGCTCTGTGGCAATCGTGTAGTCATGAATCCCTGCAGTATTACAGAGGTTCATAGCATTCGCTACATATTGAAATGGAACTCGTTGGTCAGCTCGTATAATGACTGTTTGTCCCAACGGATTGGAGGCCACTGCTTCATTTAATGCAAGCAGCAACCCGGTACCATCAAGCGTTTGGCCGCCGACAAAATAATGACCATCACGCGTAATATTGATTGCAAGTTCATTTGGTTCGGAAGTAACAGCCGCCGCAGTCGATGCAGTCGGCAGCAGAACGTCAAGTTCACGATCTTCCTGAGCAAAACGAGTCGCAACCAAGAAGAACACAAGCAGCAAGAACACCACGTCAATCAATGGCGTAAGGCTCAGCGTGCCTAAAGCTCGGCTAGTCTTAATTTTAACTGTCATCGTTCTTAATTACTCTTCCGATTCGTCTTCGCCGTTCTCAACTGACGTGAATCGCATGCGCCCTTCAAACCGTTCGATCTGTGGCATCAGACTNAATAACAACTCTTCCACTTCATGNAANAATCGCTGNAGTTTNCCTTCCAGGTAATGGGAAAACACCGCTGCCGGTATCGCTACAATCAATCCACATAGAGTCGTCACCAATGCAACGTAAATTCCCTCTGCCAGAAAGTCTGCTTTATTAACACCTTGCGGCAAACCAGTCGTATCGTGAAATGCTTGAATCATCCCCCAAACGGTACCCAGCAATCCCATTAATGGAGTAACNGTAGCGGCAAGATTTAACCAGCGAACATTTGAATAAAGGCGATCNGCTTCTCGCTCACTCGCTTCCGTCGTCGAGCGATCCACTTCTGACTGTGGACGTCCCACCTTCACGAGCATCGCCCGAATCACGCTAGCTGCTGCCGAGGGATATCGCTGACAAAGTCGATAAGCGGCTCGAGGATCAAACTGTCCCTGCTCTTCAGCCAACAAACCCAATTCAGCAACCAAATTGGCNGGAATAACCCGGTCGCGCCGTAACGCCATTGAACGTTCAATCACAAAGGTAACTGTGACAAGAGACATCAAGCCAATGGGGATTGTAAACGCGCCNCCCTGCACNATCAGCGAGAAGATATTAATCCCTTCGGATTCTACATTATCAACCACGCCATCTTCGACGCGTTCAACCCCCACAGCCTGATCACTTGTGGCATCATTATTACCAGCTGCCGGGCCCTCTTGCGCTGCAGCTCGCCCATCGTCTTGAGCAAACGCTTTGTTTGCGGGTATTGAGAGTATAGCCCCCAACAATACAAAACAAACGGCGCCCGCCAGTAACGTCCTGCTACCGGAGTTCCACTGTTTTAATCCTGATTTCACTAGATTCATCTATTCCTATAGCGACTTCAGTGTTCGAGGTTTTTACGACCCCGACTACTGGAGTAGTTTCATCAATTCTGTAATACGACTCTTTGCCATTTCCACATGCTCTGTTTCAGAATACACGTCTACGATCCGTTGATAATAGTCAATGGCTTGCCTCACAAGTTCTTTCTTCACTTCCGCGTCTTTAGCTTCCTCTGCCAGAACTTCCTTACATCGNCCCGCTTCATAGGCAGATAATGCCTGCCAAGGCTTTGCATCCTCAGTATCAAAACGGAGCAAGGTACGATCAAACTGTTTGATCGCTTCTGAGAACTGTTTCTGTTTAAAATAAACATCGCCAATCATGAAAAATGCCCGAGCTCCAACACCGGCACGGTTACGCCCAGCAGCCTCAAAACTCTTAAGTGCCTCTGTATATTTCATCTCTCGATCGAAANCCCATCCAATTTCAAAGTGAGCCTCATGGCGATAGGAGTCGGCTTCTTCCAATTCNCAGTCAATCACGCGTTGTAATAAACCACGTGCCTGTTCAAANTTNTTCTCTTGCGCTGCCGATTGGCCAGCGTGTAGCCAGACGAGAACCGAAAAGTGATTGCTATCGAACTTCTGTTCAACAATTGGCTCAAATACCACCAAGGCTTCAGCGTATTTGCCTTGTTTGAATAGACTCTCGCCTTGCATGAATTGACCATCATTCGCAAGTTCACCTTCAGCATACTTTTCAAGCTGCTGAGCAAAGTGCTTTCCACTTTCTTCAAAGGCATTNTTACGGAAACTAGCCCAACCTAGCTTGTGTAAAATCAGCTCCTGCAATTCACCTTCCTGTGAACTGGCAAATGCTTTGCCATATTGCAGCAAGGCTTGGGTGTAATCTTTTCCATCGTATTGATACTCACCCAGACGAAAGAACGAGTCAGCAGCCAGGTCACTATCCATATACTTCGTTACTAACTGAGTAAACACCTTCCGAGCCTCATCGTGTTTATCNTGAGATCGCAGTGCAAATGCAACTTCATACAAAACAGCATGCGCAAGGCGATAATCTTCTAACTCAGTTAAAATAGAGTTCCAGGTTGCAATCGCTTCATCAACCTGTTGGTCTGCCAATTGTTTTCTGCCCTTTTCAAACTTCACATCAGCTCGACGACCAACCGCATCTTTCGCAAATTCCGAATCAGCATAATTGTCAATCACTGATGTAAAGTGGTTAATCGCCCCATCAAAATCAGTCTCAACAAAATGATATTCACCTAAACGGAAAGTGGCTTCGGGCAATAGTTTACTTTCCGGAAAGCCCTCGATCAGTTGACCGACACTTGCTTTGGCATCATCGTACTTTTTTAATCGTGCCTGACTGCGAGCAAGCAATAACAAACTCTCGGCTACTCGTTTACCCTTTGGATTATCTTTCACAACCGCATTCAACAGCTCGATCGTTTCGGCAAAATTCTCAGCCTTGAACAGATCGACACTCTTTAGTACTCGAGATTCTTGCACAAGTCTCGAAACATCTTTGGCAAACTCATGGTCTGTGTATTTTCCACTAAAAACAGAAGCATCACTAAGTACATTGTCATATTCTTTCAGCTGAAATGCGGCAAAAGCGGCGAAGTACAAAGCATCTGGGGCTAGAACATGCTTCTCATGATCTTTGGCAATCGCCAGATAACGAGGACGTGATTCCCCATATTTTGTCTGACCATCCAACGAATCAGCAGCGGCCATTCTAAAGCGTACTTTTAGATCTTCCGTGTCAGCTTTTTCGACCATTTGCTGAGCCAACGCCAATGACTTGTTGTACAGCTTCTTTTCGATGTACTTTCGGCAAAGCACATGCAACTGGGTAACGGCAGTCTTCTTGTGATCTGCCTCTTCGGTTGCCTCGAATACGGACTGATAGATCGTAGAAGCATCATCCAATTGCTCGAGGTTGACGAGACAAAAGGCCTGTCGTAGACGAGAGCGAGTCGCATGGTCAAATCCCTCAACNGCNGCAACTTCTGCAAAGATCTGAGCTGCTTCNTCAAATTTANTGTCCTGCAACATCGATTCAGCTTTACGCATGCGTACTTCNGTACGCAGTCCGCTTTCCGGGAATTCCTTCAGAAACAAATCATAAGCAACCCCTGCTTCCTTATACTTCTCTTTCTCTTCAAGCGTGGCTCCCAGAACGTAGATTGCATCCTGTCGGTAAGANGATTTCGGGAATCCGATTACAACGGCTCGGTAATCAGCAATNGCCTTGGTTTTATCATCCTGATTGTAGAAAGATTCACCGCGNAGGTAGAGCGCCTGATCTGACAATGNNCCCTTTTCAAACAACTCCAGTTGCTTNCCAAANGCTNAAATNGCTGTGGTGAAATGCGCCATTCGTTTCTCGGCATTCTCTGCNGCCAATGCCTGAGCATAACGAGTNCGTCCCCAATAGAAATAAGCTGCTTCAGAGTTTTCATGCTTTTCATAGCGAGTCGCAGTGAATTCAAAAGCTGCCGCTGCATCATCATACTTCTTCAACTGAAGGGAACAGATACCNAGGTAATAGATCGACTTCGGTGCCAATGGGTCANCGGAATAGGTGTCTCGAAATTTAACCCATTCCTCAATAGCGATTTCGAATTTAGCACCATTTTGATAACTAGCGCCATCTGCATATACGTCCTGAGCAGCCTCTGACGATTCGGCTTTCAATTTAATAGGTTCGGGAGCATCCTGAGCCAGCCCAACAGTGGGTATTGCAACGCTAAAAGCTGCTGGAANCAGGAGTAAAACAAACCCTTTCACGATGTATCTTTTGAACATATTCTTCTCTATTTCCGTAACTGTCTGAGCTTCAATTTAGAGACTGAAGCTTCTGCTAATACTATCAGTTTAGCGATTCCATGGTCAGGAGAAAACAAGAACGTGGGGGCCGTGATAAATTGGGGAAGGTAACTTTCCCCTTTTTATGTTAAAAGCGGCAATTTATTACAGTCTTATCGCCTTACGGAACGGGGAATAGCCTGATTTCCAGACGACTGTTGTTCCGATAATAAGAAGTACCACTATTTGTGTGCATGAACGATTTTTTGTAGCCACTTGGGCATTAATTCGGGGATTCAAAAGTGAGTGAAATACTGATTACAGGCGGTGCCGGATTCATCGGTTCTCACCTCACTGAATNACTACTCANNNNCAACCACACTGTCACCATNGTTGATGACTTGAGNACAGGAACCCCNGCCAACCTTAAACACCTCGAAGATCATTCCGGTTTGATATTTATTCATGGTGATATCGGCAACGAAGAACTGCTCCACGAAGTCATTCAAAACAAAGATCAGGTGTACCATCTGGCCGCGGCTGTGGGAGTTGCACTGATTGCTAAGCAGCCAATCGAAACGATTGAGCGAAACATTTACCCAACTCAATTATTGCTTGCCGCTCTACGGCAAAGAATCGAAGCCGGTGAAACCGTGACCACTTTTTTCAGTTCCACCAGTGAGGTTTACGGGAAGAATCCAAAAGAGACCTGGACAGAAGAAGACGACTTGGTCTTTGGTGCAACGACTCGCCCGCGGTGGTCATACGGAGTCTCCAAAGCTATTGATGAATTTCTGGCATTAGCCTGTGTAAAAGAATATAACCTGCCNATTGTGATTGGGCGTTTTTTCAATGTCGTGGGGCCAAGGCAGACCGGAACCTATGGCATGGTATTACCCAGATTTGTACAAGCGGCTTTAGCTGGTGAGCCACTTCAAGTCCATGATGACGGGAAACAAATTCGCTGTTTCTCTCACGTGTACGATGTAACNCAGGCAATTACCAAACTAATGGAAACTCAGGACGCCTTCGGTAAAGTCATCAACATCGGCAGCGATAATCCGATTTCCATNTTAGATCTAGCCAAGCGAGTCATCGAGATCTGCGGTTCCACCTCTAACATAGAATTCCAGACCTACACGGAAGCTTACGACGAGTCGTTTGAAGATATTCGTCGTCGAGTCCCTGATCTCACGAGAATTAGAAACATGATCGGAGATCCTAACAAACACGATATCGACCAGATAATTAACGATGTACGCGACTCACTNACTTAATCAGTNGGTTTAGATTGCATCNGGTTAGATGGCTTCNGGNTNGATGAGATGGGAGTATTGGTTCCTGGCCACACACCTTCCTGATCACTCGACATCATCAATAATTGTAAGACTCGCGGATTAATACTCTCATGTAGCCTGTCGGTACGACCGCTGGCATAGACGGCGTTGGCTATGCCGTGATGGTTGCTTGAAATCCTGGCAAACCTCATATCATCTTTGCCACGCCCGGCACCTCGCTGTTCATTCAGAGCAAAGACAGCGATCACATGGACACCTTCTGGAATTGGCTCGACTGGCCGCCAATGAAACAAAAGCCCGGATGGCTTTCCATCAATCCAATTACCTGAGTCAATGTTTTCACTAAGCATTAATGTATGATCCAGCCCATCCTTCTCTGAAACAGATCGAAAGGTATACTCATTCCAACCGATCTGATCACCACTTAGGTGAGGGTCATCTGTAAATAGCCCATTGGCTGGATAGTCCACCAAGACAGCCGCCGTAGGAGCCTTGGGGGCATCCGGCAAACCACCGTTGGCTACGAAAGAGATATAACCACCAGGCAGAGGCCTGCCTTGCTCAAGTTCGATCGGGGGATTATCCGGGCACACTAACTGAGGTAAGTAAGTATTTCGCAATTGAGATTGAGCGGATTCTGCATAGTCCAGGGCGAAGCTATTGAATAGTTCTTTGTATTCACCCTGGCGATTGTCCGATTCGATGGAATAACCGTCCATTTCATTTTGGGGTTGTAGCCCGAGCGCCGGAAGTGCCAGCAATGGCCAACCGACGATCCTATTGGACTTAACCCCCTGTTCCTCAATGAGTTGCGAGGGCTGCCACAGATTGCGATAATTTGGGATTCGTCTGGCATTGGCCTCAGCATGTTGAATGGCAAACCCAAGTTCCGTAAGTCGAAAATCGCACATATTAACACGACTATCCATACGACGACCAAAAATATAGGGCCAGAGCAAACCTGCACAAACAATTGCCAAGACGACAAAGGCTAGTAGTTCGCTCTTTCCAATTCCACGATTCATTATTCATTCGGTTCAAAAGTGTCCTAAGTCAATAAAACATACTACTTAAGTGAATATATGGCAAACAACGACTTAAAACAGAATGACATTACACTAACTAATTCCGTAGAGTATTATTTAGACATTAACTGTTCTTCCCTCTAGGTACGCTGTCCAAATCAAGTGATGGAAAATAAAATGTCCACCTACAAAAGACGAGGCCTGACTTTGATCGAGCTTTTGGTCGCATCAACATTAGGTTTAATGCTGGTCATCGGCGTGATGAAGGCATTTCAGGAAATCACGCGTTCGGTCACCCGTGGTAGGGCCGTCGTTAAATTGTCGGAAGATATCAGAAGAACTACTAATGTCTTACGATCGGACCTGGAAGGTTTAACTGTTAAGTGCATTCCCAACTTAGCTTCGAATGAAGATAGCGGTTACTTCGAATTGATTGAGGGCCCTAAGAATGATAAAACTTCAATCCCGCTCCCCAATGGACTAATCAACGATATCACGGGCGATACCGATGATGTATTAATGTTCACTTCCAGGAGAATGACCGAACCTTTCACGGGAAGACTTACTCTCAATCCTGGTGTTACCCAACCAATAAAGTCAAATTTAGCTGAAGTCATCTATTGGCTGGCGCCAGATCCAAACCTCCA
>PAJC01000093.1 GCA_002705165.1 Planctomycetaceae bacterium
CCTGAAGCACCGGCGGAAGAAGCAGCTCCTGAAGCACCGGCGGAAGAAGCAGCTCCTGAAGCACCGGCGGAAGAAGCAACTCCTGAAGCACCGGCGGAAGAAGCAGCTCCTGAAGCACCGGCTGAAGAATAATTTCCAAAACATGGGGTAAGTCTTCAGCGAAGACTCACCCCAGTTTTTGCAACCCTACGTCAGCTCCCGCTTGAGTTTCAAAACAAACGGTCTTATTAACTGGCCGCCTCAAGCAGGAGTCTTTAATACAAACACAACGTTTACCAACTACTAGGAGATCTGTCATGGCAGTTACTGCCGCTGCAGTTAAAGAACTTCGAGAAAAAACCGGCCTTCCAATGATGGATTGTAAGAAGGCTCTCACTGAATGCGATGGAAACCAGGAAGCTGCCGTACAGTGGCTGCGTGAACGTGGTGCTCAGGTATTCGAAAAACGAGCCGGAAGAGCAACCGCTTTTGGTCGCTTTGGACTATACATTGGTCTGGATAAAGACTCGGGGGCCATGGTGGAACTTAAGTGCGAAAGTGCTCCTGTGACCACCAACGAAGAATTCGTTCAGTACGCAAACGATCTGGCTGAGGCGTTAGCTACTAACCCAAGCATCTCAGATGCAGATTCCCTGTTAGCTCTAGACAGTCCAAGTCAGCCGGGCTCGACTCTGGGAGATGTAAAGAACGATTTGTTCAACCGCATCCGCGAAGTGTTCAATATCGGTAGAATGATTCGCCTCGAGGGAGGCTGCGGTGGATACAGTCACAACGCCGGTACTGTTTCCGGAGTATTATTAGCCGCTGACGGAAGTGATGATGAAGCCGCTCGTGGTATCAGCCAACACATCGCTGCCATGCGTCCTGCCGGTCTTAGCCCCGAAGATTTACCAGCCGATCTTGTTGAAAACGAACGTAACATCCTGCGAGAAGCGGCTTTAGCTGAAGGCAAGCCAGAAAACATCGTTGATAAGATGGTCGATGGTCGCATGCGGAACTTTTTTGCTGAAAGAGTTTTGACTTCACAGGAATACGTCAAAGCTGAGAATAAAGAGACGGTTGGCGAATACGCTAACACGACTGGCTTAACTCTGAAACAATTCGTTCACTGGGAACTCGGTGAAGATTCTGAAGAAGCTTCTGAAGAATAACCCACAATTGTTCGCACAAAAAATAAGCCCCGAGTAAAATCGGGGCTTACTTTTTGCGATGAGCTTTTTTATAGTTCCCTACCGGGATTCGCAATACCTCATAAAGTTACAAGGCCACACGGATGTCAGACCAAGAAAATACCCTCTCGCCTAAATATAAGCGCGTCGTTCTAAAACTCTCCGGCGAAAGCCTCGCCCGAGCGGGTGAACGGGGAATCAGTATGCAGGAAGTGGCGGGAATCTCACGCCAAATCAGCCAGGCCGGGCGTCTGGGTTGCGAAATTGCAATCGTCTGTGGAGGCGGTAATATTCTCCGTGGTGCTCAATTCAAAGAGAAAAATGTTGGCATCCACGAAGCCACTGCTCACTACATGGGGATGCTAGCAACCGTTATTAATGCTCTAGCTCTGCAGGATGCCCTCGAATCACTGGGGTCACAAACACGCGTTATGTCTGCCATTCGTATGGATGGGGTGGCAGAACCTTACATTCGCCGCCGAGCGAAAAGACACTTAGAAAAAGGACGGGTAGTCATCATCGCAGCTGGAATCGGGAGCCCGTTTGTTACGACCGATACCGCTGCTGCTCAGCGAGCACTTGAACTGGAAGCGGATATCCTACTCAAAGCAACTCGCGTCGATGGTGTTTATAGTGAAGATCCGGAAAAAAATCCACACGCAGTATTCTATCCGGAACTGAGTTTCGAAACTGTACGTAATCAGGGGCTCCAGGTCATGGACAGCACGGCAATCACTCACTGTATGGAGAATAAAATGCCTATTCTGGTATTCAATTACAAGGTCAATGGAAACATTGAACGTGCCGTTCAGGGCGAAACACTGGGGACTTATATTGGCTAAACTTTACATGGCACTTTGAAACGCTGATAATGGTGGTAACGAATTCACACTGACTCAAGCAAATCTTTAGATAGCTGAAAAATACGATGTACGACAAAATACTACTAGATACCGAAGAGAGAATGGACAAAGCCTTGGAGCACCTGCGAAATAATCTCGCCGGTATCCGAACCGGTCGTGCTAACCCTGGCTTAGTGGACTCGATCAGAGTCGAATGCTACGGCTCTCAAACTCCTCTCAAACAACTCGCCAACGTCGGTTGCCCGGAACCACAGCAGATTGTGATACGTCCTTACGACCCAAGTGTGATCAAAGATATCGAAAAAGCCATCGTGGCTAGTGATCTGGGATATAACCCTCAGGGCGATGGACGCGTGATTCGAATCAACGTGCCAGCTCTCTCCGGGGAAGTCCGTAAAAAGATGGTCACCCGCATTAAGGAACTGGCCGAGGAGACAAAGGTTTCTATTCGCAATGTACGACGTGACGGGAACAAAGCTGCGGAGCAGGGGGAGAAAGATAAAGGTCTCACCGAAGACGATCGGGATTCACTCAAAGACGAAATTCAGAAGTTAACTAACAACTATGAAGAAAAGGTCAACGAGGCTGCAAAAACCAGAGAATCCGAAGTCATGGAAGACGCCTAAACTCTAATACCTCGATTACTGTCCTTGCTAAGAAAACCAGCAGCAAGGCTCATTAGTGACTTGGTTTGACTCTNTCCGCGGGGGAATGTCTCATGTCTGAAAACATGCTCGACTTTCAATGCCCGCATTGTCGTGCTAATCATCANCTTCCCGTGGAGTTTGCGGGAAATCGGCAACCTTGCAGCGAGTGCGGTAAAACGATGCGTTTACCGTCGATAGTTGGTAATGTCCCCGCCTCCCCAATGGATACCTCNGTAAACCAAACGCAGGCTGGTTCCGTTATGGTGACCTGTCCGCTCTGCAGCAAAACACTGTATGCCTCNCAACAACAAATTGGTCAAGAGATTCTTTGTGAAACGTGTCTNGAATCGGTTCCTGTCCCCACTCCTGACAAGCAAAACANGACGAACAANACCTCAAATNCCCCTGCAACACAAACATCAAATCCAACGCAGGAAAANAGTTCAAANCCCGAATCGGATACCGAACCATTCCTTCAGACTTCCCCGACTAATCAAGGCAATGAATTAAACGTTGCCCCGGGAGTTGAATCACTACCGTTCAAAGGGAAGGAAGAATCGAGTGCTAGTAAGAAGAAGGCACTGAAATCCCCCCCCATTTCTTTAGAACCCCAACCCGAATCCCCGGCTTCACCCCAGTCCCCCATTCAGGCGATACCCGTAGAGCCTGCACTTCCCGGAAGTCCGGCTGAAGAGGACGAAGAGATCATTGAACTTGAAGCCGTAGGAGAAGCTCCGTCGATTCCAGTTCAACCCTGGCAGCCAATCAGTGCCATTTCAGCCGAAGTGGCCGAGGCAACCTCAGAGGTTGAGTATGAATTAGTTATACGCTGGGGAATGCTCTGCCCTGCCTGTCAATCACAGCTGATTGTCTATCAACAAGATGTGGGACAAACGGTGCAATGTGAAAAATGCAGCCAACCTGTAACGGTTGAACTAAGAACACCACTTCCCCGACCAGAACGAGTTGCCAAAGTTTCGCATCAGTTTATCGGTGGGGAAACACGGGTCGCTCTGCTCTCCAATCACCAACCCAACCCCAAAAAGGAAACCATTTACAAGACGGTCATCGAATGGCAGATCGAGTGTAATGTCTGTGGGACAGGTATTACAGCAACGCCTGAAGACGTCGGTTCTCAGAAAAAGTGCCCTGACTGTTTCAAAATACATACAGTCGTTGCGCCGGTGAAAATACCCAAACCTATAAAAAGAGCGGTCCGGGATGAACTCGAAGAACTCAGTAACACCCAAACACCCGTATCTTCCAAGCAGGTCCTTAGTGAAATCCCAGATATGAGGGAGAAGATTCAACGTGATGAATATGCTGCCAGTCGAAAAATACTTGAACGCGCTCGGCAGCAACAAGCCGACAAAAACGAGCAGGAACAAGAATCGAGTAAAAACAACAATCACTGGATCAACTCAATTACTCAATTATTCGCTAGCCCAACTGCCCTGGCTCGAATTACCTTGTTAACCATTGGTTACGCGTTTACGGCAGCTTTTTTATCCATGTCGCTGAATACCTTTACGGGCAGCTCCAATGCTGACACCGCGTCTTCCCAAGACACAAAACCGACCTCTAAAACCGAAGTCGCGGAAGAATTTGATTTGAAGGAAGCTCTCCAGTCTCCCGTATCTTCCATTCAAGCAGTGGGAGGAGTACTTTTATTCCTTGCAGCTTTGACCATGTTTATGTTCATCAATCTTGCNGGGCTGCCAACACTGATGAATATTCTCCGGCAAACTACTGTAGGAGACATGTCCATCTCCTATTGGCCTGCCTTTTCCATCGTGAATACTTTTTCAGATGCATTGATTGTGTTTTGCGGCATTATTTATTCTCTCATTCCGGCAGGTATTTTATTTTCGTTACTTAATCTGATTTTCGCGGAATCATTCCTTCCCGCGATCTTGAGCTCCGTCACGTCTGTTATTCTTTTCCCTTTCTTTGTGATGAACATCTTGGCTTCAGGAAGCGTTATGCGTCCACTTTCGAATGAATTGGCCAAGAGGCTTCAATATCAGGGCGATCTAATCGCCAAGTTCTTATTTTCCGCGCTGATCGTAGTGATCATCAATATGACGGGAATTAGCCTGTTAATCGAGAAGAGCTTAATTCTGGCAATGCTGGGCGGAGCTTTGGTTTGGATAGGTTATGTTTTACTGGCACGACTTGTTGGATTCCTGGTTTTCAATCTAACCGGCGATCATGATTAGTCATTTTCAGGTAATCTGCTCTACAATTACCCGGATGTCCGACTCGATAGCAGCTAATGAGATGCTCATGGATTCTCGGGTTAGTTCCAAATCCGCTAAATTCTCTGGCGGTTCATACGCGAACAGATAAATCTTCAATTTGGGTTCCGTCCCTGATGGTCGAATACCTATATAGCTTCCTTCGCGATCCAAATCAAAAAAGATTAGGTTATCTGTCGGCCCTTCCAGTTCACTCTTCTGCCCATCACAACAAGTGATTGTATGAGTCAGATAATCGCGTTTCCTTTGAACCTTTAACCCTCCCAGTTTAGCGGGCATGGTCGCTCTCAGATAATCCATCAAGCGCATCATACGCCCCATGCCTTCGCTGCCTTCCATGTAGATCGTGGTGAGATTTTCCAGATGGTATCCATGCTGCCAGTACAAAGACTCCAGAAAGTCGTGCAGCGTTCTGCCATCCGCTTTGAGTCGGGCCGCTAATTCTGCCAACAGCATCGAGGCAACGGCTCCATCTTTGTCACGACAGTAATCGCTGATCATAAAGCCATGAGATTCTTCGGTTCCGTACACAAAGTGTTCTGGACCTCCTTCATCAATCGCTCCTGCAATCCACTTAAACCCAACCAACAGATCTCCTCGAGTCGACACTCCAAAGCTCTCTCCTATTCGCTCGAGCATCCGCGTAGTTACCAAGGTCGTAATCTGAAAGCTTTGGTCGGTAAGCTGCCCAGCTTGCTGAAGTGACTCTAATCGATAAGCTCCCAACATCGCACACAACTGATTGCCATTAAAGATTTTCCATTCTGCATCGTCTTTGAAACTCACCGGTGCTGCACAGCCGATTCGATCGGCATCCGGATCCGTCACTATGACAACATCCGCCGATCGTTCCTGGGCGAATTCAATAATGGGTTGGTAGACTTCGAAGTTCTCCGGATTCGATACTTGGCCTGCTACATTCGTAAAATCCGGATCGGGTTGAGCATGGTCTGGAAAAACAACAACCTCTTCAAAACCTGCTGCCTCTAGTAAATCGGGGATTACATTGCCACCAACACCATGCAACGGTGAATAAACCAACTTCAGTTCTTTGGGCCCAGGCTGACTTAACGCTACCACTGTTTGCTGGAAAGAGTCATCGATTTCATCCGTACAAATAGAAAGATGTCCTTCATTCAGTGCCGTTTCGAACGGGACGGATTTAATCTCTTTCACATTTTCCATTACCTCCTGAATAATCGCTTGATCGTGAGGCGGTAAAATCTGCCCTCCTGTCGACCAGTACACTTTCACGGCATTATCCGAGGGTGGATTATGACTGGCGGTCACCATGATCCCACAGTGACATTTTTTTTGACGAATCAGAAACGACAGCTGAGGTGTCGCTCGATAATCATCGAGCAGGTAAACATGAAAGCCATTGGCCGCCATGATCCCACTGCAAAGCTCGGCAAATTCTCTTGATCGGTGGCGNGTNTCATAGGCGATTGCACATGACAATGACTCGGNACCGAATTGAGANCGAACATAATTNGCCAGGCCTTGAGCACTTTCGCCAATCGTACGTTCATTGATCGTNTTTGAACCAAACGGATNCATTCGCCCGCGTCGTCCCCCCGTACCAAATTCCAGAACTTTCCAGAAAGCATCATCCAATTCCTGCCAACGTTCACTTTGAATATCCGCGAGCATAGCTGGTAGATACTTGGCATACTCAGCAGAAGTTATCCAATGGCACAAATTGACGACCGCAGAATCTGAAATCTTCCCTTCAGCCCCGGCTTGCCGAACACTCTCTACCAGTAGTTGGAGATCAATAGAGGTCATTATGGATCCAATCTTCCTGCTATTCACAAATAGAAACTAACGCATCGACAGTCATTGTTTATCAAATATCCAATGCAAAAGACAATTCGAAAGCGGATAGACCTACCATAGCCGCAACCATCTAACGAGCACACTCTTCTTTTGTACAATACTCTATTATCTAATAATGAATACAATNCTACCCAAGACTGAAAGCAACCCNATGACGATGAAAGCCGCTTATATCACCGAATGTGGACCCCCAAAAAATATCCAATACGGAGACCTTCCAAAACCGGTCGCAACAGGCAGGCAGGTTTTGGTAAAAGTCGGTGCTGTTTCGCTCAATCCGGTCGACACTTACATTCGCAACGGGGCGAATTATTGGGAATTACCAACCCCGTTTGTAGTCGGCTGCGACCTAGCCGGGACTGTCGAAGCTGTCGGCGAAAAGGGAACTCGTTTTCAAATAGGCGATCGCGTTTGGGGAACGAATCAGGGATTGCTCGGTCGACAGGGCACCTTTGCCGAATACTGCAGCATTGATGAAGAGTGGCTTTACNCTACTCCCGACGGCGTTTCCGACGATGATGCTGCTGCATGTTCACTTGTCGGAGTCACTGCTCACTTAGGACTATTCCGAGATGCCAAAATACAGGCTGGNGAAACTATTTTTGTGCATGGTGGTACTGGTGGGGTTGGTGCAATGGTCTTACAGATGGCTAAACGAGCGGGTGCNCGCGTTATTGCCACAGCAGGCTCCGATGAAAAAGCTGTAAGATGTCGTGAGTTAGGTGCAGACACTGTAATTAACTACAAAACAGAAGACGAGTTGGAAGCAATTCTGAAAGCAGCTCCGCAAGGCGTTGATGTCTTTTGGGAGACATTACGAGAACCGAATATTGAAGGAATTGTTTCCGTCATGAANGANCGCGGACGAATTGTGATCATGGCCGGCCGAGATGCTCGTCCTGANTTTCCTGTTGGCCCATTCTATGTCAAATGCCTTCAACTCTTCGGCTTTGTCATGTTCAAGGCATCAGCTGATGAATTACGAGCCTGTGCCAATGATATTAATGAATGGCTTGCGGATGGTTCATTGAAAGCTCAAATAAGCCATACTCTTCCCCTTTCAGAGGCAGCCAATGCGCATCAACTTCAAGAAGACAACACTCTTGGAAAAGAGGGGTCCATTGCAGGTAAACTCNTCCTCATTCCATAGTGCCCCNACCGGTTGATCACCTNAGCCTTCCCCTCNACTCTGNCTACAAATAAGTANGAAAGCTGTCTTGACCTGGTTTTCTAATACCCTCTATACTCATCGCACCTTGGGGGCTGTTTGCGCGCCTATATTCAAGCAGGAAATACAGATCATGCTTGGAATTCCAGGGTTGGAGGGGCCATTGTAGTCCCTTGACGATCAAATGGAATTGATTGGTTAAGGAGCATCCGATGAGTGGCAGGGAAAGCCAAACGGGTACTAAAGAAAAACTAAAGCTTACCGAACAACCTCGCTCACTGCGAAAGTTCATTCTCAGTATGACTGCCATAGGAATACTGGCAGTTACCTACGTTGCAAGACTGTACTGGACNGCTCCGGAACAAGCTGATGCTCAGCAAAAGCCAACGCAATTTCGCGCCCCGCAGACAGCTGCCCCTGTTCAACGNNCGACGCAGGCTCCCAAGCCAACGACCAACCAGTCGGCGGAAGCCCCGGCTACACCAAAAGCTTCCTCAGCTACCAGTCGAGTCTCACAGGCGGCCATTACGACGAGGACTTCAAGTTCTGTTACGGAAACAAAAAAACTGAAAGTCGTTGCTCAGGTTAATGGCGAAAATGTTTCTCGTAACGAACTAGCTCAGGCTTGTCTGGATCGTTATGGCAAAGAAACGCTCGAGGGTTACCTCAACAAGCGACTCATCAAACAAGCTTGCGAAAAACACCAAATCGCTATCAGCGAGGAACAGCTGGATCGTGAAATTGAACGCATGGCCAAAAAATTTGGCATGTCAGTTGATCGTTGGCTGACGATGCTACAACAGGAGCGAAATATCGCTCCGGATCAATATCGTAATGAACACATGTGGATTAATCTTGCCCTGCGACAACTTGCCTCTCGAGAAATTGAGGTTTCACCTGAACAATTAACCAAGGCATATGAATCTGAATTCGGTCCAAAAGTCAAAGTTCGCATCATCGCTCACCCGGACCTCGACACGATTACAGAATTACGAGAACAGGCTTTAGCGGATCCGGAACAATTTGGCTCGCTAGCCAAAGAGCATTCGGAAGATCAGGCTAGCGCCAGTGCTCGCGGGCTTATCCCACCGATCGGAAAGCATATGGGCGATCCAAGTCTGGAGGCAGAGGCGTTTAGCCTCAAAGAAGGTGAAATTTCGGAATTCGTCAAAATTGCTAACCAGTACATTTTGATGAAGTGTGAAAAACGAATTCCCTCAACCTACATCGCTCCTCAATTCAAAGCCGATGCTGAAGCTCGATTGCGGGATAAGATTCGAGAACAGAATTTGGAAACCGCTGCTGGTCGTATATTCCAACGACTTCAAGCCGAAGCCAAAATCCAATCTGTTTACGAAGACACCAGCCTGAAAGAATCTCACCCGGGTGTTGTCGCGATCCTTAATGGACAGAAGATCACCGTGCGTGAGTTGGCGGAAGAATGTATTACGCGATACGGGGTGGATGTACTCGAAGGTGAAATCAATCGCAAGCTACTTTCTCTCGCCTTGACAGCTCAGAACAAAGAAGTAGCCCAGCAAGACATTCTGGATGAAATCAAACGAGCTGCTGATTCACGGGGCTACCTCGATGANACNGGNAAACCNGACGTTAAAGAATGGCTCAAGGCTGTCACTAGCAAAGATGATGTTACGGTCGATATTTATGTCAAAGATGTTGTTTGGCCTTCTGCTGCCTTGAAAAAGCTCGTTAGTGAAGCTGCTACAATCAGTGAAGAAGACCTGCAACGCGGATTTGAATCCAACTATGGTCGGCGTGTAGAGGTCATGGCCATCGTACTCAACACGCAACGGCAGGCTAACATGGTATGGGATCTTGCCAATAATAATTCCAACGACTATTTCTTCGGCCAATTAGCAGAACAGTATTCGATCGAACCTGTTTCTCGTGCCAATCAGGGAAAAGTACCTCCGATCCGTAAAAATGGTGGTCAACCCATTGTCGAGGAAGAGGCATTTCGTCTGAAAAAAGGTGAGCTTTCTGGAATCGTTGCTGTCGGGGGGAAATACATCATCATGAGGTGTACCGGGCATACCATTCCCGTGGTTGAATCAATCGATGATGTCCGTGAGGAGTTGGTTAGTTACTTATCCGAACGTAAAACCCACAGCGCCATGACAGTGAAATTTGACGATATTCGCCAGCAGGCTGATGTCATCAATTTCCTGCGACCAATTATTCCGGCAGGCACTTCAGTNCCGANTCCTAATGGATCCAGCCTGAGTACCCCCCAGCTGTTCCAAAAATAGGCCGGCCTAAAATTCATACCTACGAACTGATGCTCGAGGCAGATCCGTCTGTCTCGAGCATTTATTATTGATCTGCAAATAACTCATTAGGTACTCAACATGTCCGATCCGTTGTTTTCCGTCGCCGACCAGATTGTCATTATTTCCGGCGGTAGTCGTGGAATTGGGAAAGCCATTGCCCAGGGATTCGCCGTCCGCGGAGCCCATACCGTTGTCACTGGACGTGAGACCGACTCACTACACACAACGGTCAGCGAAATTACCGAAGCGGGAGCTACCCACGAAGTCATTCCTGTCGTCTGTGATGTTTCCAAATCAGATGACATCNGTGCTTTGATTCAATTGGTTCTGGAAAAATATGGACGTCTCGATACACTCGTTAACGTTGCCGGGGTAAACCGCCGAAAACCAAGTCTTGAAATCACNGAAGAGGACTATGACTTTGTTATGAATATCAATCTCAAAGGCGCCTATCAAATGTCCTGTAGCGCAGGCAAGGTAATGATCGAACAAAANTCCGGAGCGATTATTAATATTGAGTCTCTCAACACTTTACGCCCGCTTAAGAATGTTNTGCCCTATGCGATGAGCAAATCAGCCCTTGGCCATATGACCAAAGGGCATGCACTGGAATGGGGTGAGCACGGNGTTCGTGTTAATGGATTAGCCCCTGGATTTATCCTTACCGACTTAACACAAAAGCTATGGTCACTTGAACAGATGCAAGANTGGGGNAAAACNAATACGCCTCAACGTCGACTAGGAACTCCAGAAGACATGNTCGGAACCGCTCTGTTTCTTGCATCCGATGCCTCTGCATTTCTNACAGGCCAAACGATCTACGTTGATGGCGGTTATACTTGTGGTTGGAATTGGCCAATCCCTGAAGGGGGTGGACAATAACNCACTTAACTCTGGCCTAATGTCACGCTCACACTCACCGATTAGAAAGTACGAACCATATGGATTTGGAAGGTAAAGTTGCTGTTGTAACCGGGGGTTCCTACGGTATTGGNCANGCCACCGCGATCGCACTGGCCAAAGCCGGTGCCGACGTATACTGTGGAGACATCNTCACNAATGAAGAAAATGACGCACTATATNCCGAGCTAGGTATATTCCAACGCCCATGTGATGTGACTGATGAATCAGATGTCGTCGGTTTAATGGAACAGGCGGTATCCCCTTCCGGAAATCTTGACATTCTTGTCAACAACGCAGGGGTTGGGCTACTCAAACAAATCCCAGATGTTTCTGAAGAGGAATGGGACCGCGTAATGGGCATAAATCTTAAGGGAACCTTCCTGTGCTGCAAACATGCCATTCCCTATATGCAACCGACAGGAGGNTCCATCATCAATCTATCTAGTAATGCCGGTATCCTNCCCAGAGCTCATGATCCTGTTTANAGCACCAGTAAAGGGGCCCTGATTGCCTTTACCAAGAGTCTNGCTCTTTGCCACAGTAAAGATAGGATCCGCGTCAATACTGTTTGCCCGGGTCCGGTGGGTAACACTCGAATGATGCTCAGTGACCTTGAATCCACTGGCGACTTTGACGCCGCTTACAAAGCGACCATAGCTGCGAGCCCAATCGCCNTGGCAGAAGGCCGCATGATCGATGTTGAGGAAGTTGCAGCAGCGATACTTTACCTCGCCAGCGAGGAAGCACGATTTGTGACTGGCACCGATCTCGCTATCGACGGAGGCAAAAGCCTCGGAGTACCACCAAAGGTATAACCTAACATCACCGTTAGCTTGAGCTTTAAGGCGTTACTTCAGGAATCACTGTTACCGAAAAGTGATTTATTTCTTTGTTAAGAATCGTGGCAAGCAGTGATTTTTTCACCCAAACAGTGCAACGCCGTACCAAGCTACCGTCCTCTTCACGCTGCGTAAGCTCCACTGGAGCATACTGGTCAAGGAACCGTGGATCCTTCCCCAAACCTTTCAAGGCGGTTACCCAGAACTCGTGACCCACATTAAATGGAAAGACGTCGTTTCGAGTTTGAATTATTTTGTTTTGGCTTCTCGGAGCAAACAGATCTGGCGACTGAGCAAAGAAGATGTCTTTATTGAATGCGGCGTGGTTCTTATTCCCTTTGCGATCCCCCGGAAGATGAGCCATCTCGACGTTATTTAAGCCAAGCATATCCAAAACGGGACCCTCATAGGTGTAACCAATACCACCGGTTGTCAGAGTTCCTAAACTAAATGTCTCCTGTTTTCTATCGTTTTGCAACTTCAACTCCGCATTCCAGGCATTAAGCATTTCACCGAGTTGCCTTCCGCCTAAAGCCAGCTGGAATTCATTTGCCATTGTTGGTTGCACAATCCCATTCGTTTGTAAAAGGACTGACCAAGGTGGAGCCTGGGCAAGTAACATCGTCCCAATCAATGCAACTGTCGAAAACCCTACCCGAAGTGGCTTTCGCATGGTTGGCAGAGATTCAATGAGAAAATACTTTCGGAAGTAATAAAGAGGAGCCAAGGCCATCAGTGGCCAGTAGGGCTGGAAAAAACGAAAGTAATTGAAATGGTCACCACCGGTCAAAATCGGTGCGATACAAGCAAGCAACGTGATCAAGGAAATAATCGCGATAGGTTTAGAACCTACAGGTTGTTCTGCACTCCAGGGAACTCGAAATGTCTGTATCACGACGACAGCGTTCATGAGCAACGCTGCTCCTGCCCAGGGCTCCGCTTTCACGAATTCAAGCAGATAGCCGACACCAAGCTTTAAGTTATAAAGAAAGTCCGACGAAACCTTCGCATAATAAGTATTTGGAAACGGATATCCAAAATATAAATAGCGCCACGCTGTGATTACACCAACAGCAGCAACGTAATAAAGTATCGACCCTTTGATCGATTTTGTCGCCATTATGACACTGCTCCCCTGCTTCACTCGCGTGACAACAATCACGAACAACCAGACAAGACACAAATAGAATGCCTCAGGACGAGTCAGCAACAACAACAACATCCACAGGTTTAACGAACGCGAAGAGGATTTCGGCCTAAGAGCTTTACGAACAACTGCCAATGATCCTGACACAAAAATAAAGGCCCATAGTCCAACATCCATCAACGTGACCGTCACCCAAATGACATATGCCGGACTAACAACCACCCAGGACCATAACAACGCACTTGCGGCCCAATTAACGACCAACAACTCGCGCTTAGTAATCTGTGTATCTTTCGGCAGCGACTCTTTCGCCAGTCCATGCAGAAAAAGCTGCAATGAGATTAACACGCCACACATAAGAATCGCATTTACTAATAACACAAAGAACTCGATGTTTTCAGTAACAAGCATTCCTATTACACAAAGCATCATGAACAAGTTGGAAGAATATCCTTCCACAGGCTCGCCGCCGGAATAATAGACGGCTCCATGTCCTGCTGCTACGTTTTTTGCATAAGTGAAAAAGATATTGGCATCATCGATACCAGCTCCCGACAAATTAATAACCGTTGGTTCGTCCGCATTTGGAATAGGAAACTCGAATGCCTTAAGGGCCAAAACGACTGTCAGCAACGCCAGGACGGCTGAAACAGCAAGTCGCACATTCACCAGCGGAATAGCGTCTTGTCCTTTAGCGTCCGAACTACCTTGCTGCCGGTTTTGTTTCCGCTCCAGTTTACGCCGTTGGGCACGCTCGTGTTTACGTTCAGTATGCGTTTTTTGCTTTGCCATGGTCTCACACCTCTTAAGGTGTACAAGTAATTCCAACCCGATCAGATTGGTGTGATCTAAACAATGTTTCAGGATCAAGTCGCTTCTTAATTCTCTTAAATGCTTCCAGTTGGGGATACATCTGAGAAAACGTTTCTGCAGAAACCAAGGCGTCTTTGGCCAGATAAACTCTGCCATCAAATTCCAACATGACCTCATCCAGTTGACGACATAGTCGATCTGTCTTTTCACCGCGGTAAGGAAAGTCTAATGCCAGCGTGTGGCCGTCAAACAAGTAGGACAAAAGCCCCTGATTAGCCGCTCCGCTACTTTTCAAAACAGCTAGAAANGATGCTTGGCCGGATTTAGAAATGATCTCCAGTAAACGAGTCATCGCTTCTTGAGACCATTTTCGTGGAAACAAAGCCTGATACTGAACAAATCCACGTTTACCATAGATTCGATTCCAGTGGTGTACAGAATCAAGAGGATAAAAATAGGAATCGAAATCGACCAGCAGTTGCTTGTCACCGTGACGACGATAATACAAGCTATTAAAAGCTTTGATAGCAAGTTTATTCATTGCGAGACCTGGTAGTTGGAGTGGAATCGACTTACTTCGCTTCCCGGGAAGGACGAACGGCTGCCGTATTCCTGAATTCTGCACCAATTCGGCTGATGCATCATTGCCTAACAGNAAAACTGATCTACCTAATTTACTTCCCTGNCTAAGGCAATCGATCCAGGCCACGCTATATTTATATTGTTCGTCAGTTTCCAAAAAAAGATNNAACAGCTCGCCTAGATTTCCAGCACGTCGCTGGTGCACATCCACATAGGCTGAAGGAACTCGCGTCAACTGGAGCGTNGCCTCAAGAATAATTCCGGTAAGGCCCATNCCCCCTACAGTCGCCCAAAACACCTCAGCATTATCCTCAGGCGAACATTCTAAAATAGCACCTTCGGCTACCATCAAACTAAATCGCCGAACGTATTGTCCCCATGTTCCATCACGATGATGATTCTTTCCATGAACGTCGGCCGCAATTGCACCACCCACCGTTACAAATTTAGTCCCCGGAGTCGTGGGTAAAAACCAGCCTTTCGGTAAGGCCACTTGAATAATTTCTTCGAGAGAAACTCCTGCCTCACAAGTAATACAACCTGAATTAACATCAAACGACAGGAATCTGTCACGAGTTCTCTGCAACAACACCCCGTCACTGTTGACGGCTGAATCTCCATAGCTCCGTCCAAGTCCACGCGCAATCAGACTCGAAGAAGCTGTACCCAATAGTTCCTGCAGATCTTCAATGCGTCGCTGGAAGTAAACTCGACAGTCCAGCTTGGGATAATTGCCCCATCCTGAAAGCCGAGTCGAATTTAGAGAGTTCTGAGCGGTNTTCGTTGCAGCCAATTCGTTCACAAGACCCNACCTTTATCCAGAGAATGGCCAAATTGCAATTAGCATACATACCACCACTATTGTGGCACTAATCCAACTAGATGGATCAAGAACAATATACTTTACAGCGTCTTCCGCCACCTTACCTCGATGAGCCATCATCCAGAAGTTACAGACCCAGTACANCACGGCGAGAACAACACCCCACAAAGCCTGCGGGTAGGCATATAGCTGAGCAGCGGCTTCAGCATTCATGTATAACGCCATTACCAATACAGCCATCACGCCGGTACAAATCCCAATCATCTCTACTAAGAGGATATCACTTGGCTCATAACCTCGACGACGAAGACCAGCAAGTCGTTGATCATCCGCTGGTACATCCTGATACTTAAACAATTCACTGAATCGCTTACCGAATGCAATGCTTGTAAAAATAAACATTGAGAATGCCAGCAGCCAAACACTGGAGACTACTCCTGTCGCCACCGATCCCATCACAATTCTCAAAGTAAAAAGNCCGCCCAGAATGAGCGCATCNACCATCACAATCCGCTTGAACCAAAACGTATAAAGTGTCGTCACTGCAAAATAACTTGCCAAAGCATAACA